>NZ_JBIQLE010000004.1:0-188244 GCF_044464525.1 Pusillimonas sp. | reverse complement strand
CCAACTGATGGCATGACGTAGTTCAAGCGCGCCGCGCACGGCGGCGCGCATCTTCAACCAAGGGTATGAAGAGCAATGGATTTGTCGGGTTTAATTGTTCAGCTCCTTAATGGGCTGGCTGAAGCATCGTCTCTGTTTCTGGTTGCCGCGGGCCTGTCGCTGATTTTCGGCGTAACCCGCATCGTCAACTTTGCGCATGGCTCACTCTACATGCTTGGGCTGTATGTTGCGTATACGCTGGTTCAGTCCGTCGGACAGACGCCCTTGGGCTTCTGGGCCGGCCTCATAGCCGCGGCGCTGCTCATCGGCGCGCTGGGCGCGGCCATCGAAATCATTCTGCTGCGGCGTATTTATCGAGCGCCTGAGCTCTTCCAGTTGCTGGCCACTTTCGCACTGGTGCTTATCTTCAATGATGCGGCCCTGTGGCTGTGGGGTCCAGAAGACCTGCTCGGGCCGCTGGCTCCGGGGCTTAATGGGTCTTTTATGATCCTGGGCCGCTACTTCCCCTGGTATGACCTGGTTCTTATCTTCATCGGCCCACTCGTGCTGGGCCTGTTGTGGCTGCTTCTGACGCGTACCCGCTGGGGCACGTTGGTTCGGGCGGCCACGCAAGACCGCGAGATGCTGGGCGCTTTGGGCGTTAACCAGGCCTGGCTCTTCACCGGCGTGTTCGCTTTGGGCGCCTTTTTGGCCGGCCTGGGCGGCGCGGTGCAGATTCCTCGTGTGCCGGCCAACCTTACGCTGGACATCAGCGTAATCGGAGACGCCTTCGTCATCGTTGTCGTGGGTGGTATGGGCTCCATTCCGGGTGCGTATATCGCCGCCCTGCTTATTGCCGAGCTCAAGGCGTTGTGCATTGCGCTGGGCACCGTCACCGTCGGCGGCGTCAGCTTCGCCTTTCCGAAACTGACGCTGGTGGTTGAGTTCATCTTCATGGCCATCGTACTTATCTTCCGGCCGTGGGGGCTGTTCGGAAAGCCGCAAGGACACAGTCGAAACTCGGCGCCCATCGAAGCGCCCCTGCGTCGCTCAACGATGCCGTTCAAGGCGTTCATAGCCGTGCTGATGGCCGGCCTGATCATCATTCCCTTGCTGTCCGACTGGTATCCGTACGCGCCGGTGCTGATGCTCGACATCATCATCGCGGCCCTGTTCGCCCTTAGCTTGCACTTCATGATGGGGCCGGGCGGCATGAACTCGTTCGGTCATGCGGCGTATTACGGCCTGGGTGCGTACGGTGCTGCCCTATTGTTCCGAGAGGCGGCGTTTTCGATGGGATGGGCGATTGCCACGGCACCCATCATTGCAGGTATCGGCGCCCTGGTCTTCGGGTGGTTTTGCATTCGGCTCTCGGGTGTTTATCTGGCCATGCTTACACTGGCCTTTGCGCAGATCGTCTGGTCGATTGTGTTCCAGTGGGACAACTTCACCGGCGGCTCGAACGGGCTTATTGGCATATGGCCTCCGTCCTGGCTCGAAGGCGATACGTTTTACTACTTCGCCTTGGCAGTCGTGTTCGCAGCGGCGTTGCTGTTACGGCGAATCTTGTTCTCGCCATTCGGCTACGCCATGCGATCGTGCCGTGATTCCGGCCTTAGGGCAGACGCCGTCGGCATCAACGTCAAGCGCGTGCAATGGATCACATTTGTGGTTTCGGGCGTGTTTGCCGGCCTTGCGGGCGCTCTGTTCGTGTTTTCCAAAGGCAGCGCGGCACCCGAAGTCATTTCCATCAGCAAATCGGTCGATGGTTTGGTAATGGTGCTGCTGGGCGGGGTGCAAACCCTAATCGGGCCGATAGTGGGCGCGGCCACCTTCAAGGTGCTCCAGGATTACTTCCTGGGCGCCACCGAGTATTGGCACGCCATGTTCGGCGGAGTCATTTTGATTCTCGTACTGGCCTTCCCGCAGGGCATCGCCGGGTATATCAGGCAAGTCTTCGAAGGCTTTGAAACCAGCCGCCTGAAGGTCAAGGAGAAAGCGGCATGAGCCTGCTCGAAGTTAAAAATCTTTCCAAGAAATTTGGTGGCAACCTGGCTGTAGACGACATCAGCTTCGATCTCCACCAAGGCGAACTGCTCGCCCTCATAGGCCCGAACGGAGCCGGAAAAACGACCACCTTCAACATGGTGAACGGTCAGTTGCCGGCCACTGCGGGTTCTGTGCGGCTGCAAGGCACCGAGCTTATCGGCCTGGCGCCGCGCAAGATCGCACATATGGGGGTGGGCCGCACTTTCCAGATCGCGGCAACCTTCGCCTCGCTGACCGTGGTCGAAAACGTGCAGATGGCCTTGCTCTCGCATCACCGAAGAATCTATTCCTTTCTTTCAGTTGCGGCAAAGCAGTATCGCGACGAGGCGCTCGAGCTGCTATCTCAAGTGGGCATGGCCTCTCAGGCCGACCGCCCCTGCAGCGAGCTGGCCTACGGCGACGTCAAAAGGGTGGAACTTGCCATGGGCCTGGCCAACGACCCCAAGTTATTGCTAATGGATGAGCCCACCGCCGGCATGGCGCCCAGAGAACGCAACGACCTCATGGCGCTTACTAAGCAGCTGGTTGAACAGCGCAATATGGCGGTATTGTTCACCGAGCACAGCATGGACGTCGTGTTCGCTTATGCCGATCGCATGATCGTGCTGGCGCGCGGCAAGCTGATCGCCGAGGGCGATGCCAATCACATTCGCAACCACCCGAAGGTGCAGGAGGTTTATTTCGGCACAGGGAAAACCTTCGAGAAGAAACAGACTGCACAGGCAACGACATGAATCACACCGGCAACACGATTAATCAGCCCTTGCTCGAAGTATCCGGGCTTAACGCTTGGTATGGTGCGGCGCATATATTGTTCGACGTAAGCCTCAATGTTGGGCGGGGCGAGGTTGTGGCGCTGATGGGACGCAACGGCGCGGGCAAATCAACCACGTTCAAGTCGATCATGGGGCTGATGGCCAAATGGAAGGGCGATGTCGCTTTCATGGGTCAGCGGGTAACGGGGCAGCAGCCCTTCGAAATCGCCCGATCAGGCCTGGGCTTTGTTCCCGAAGACCGGCGCGTGTTCACCGATCTTACTGTTACCGAGAACCTCGAAGTGGGGCGCCAGCCCGCGCGCAAATGGCCCGACGGCACGTCGGCGCCGACCTGGACACCCCAGGAGCTGTACCAGCTTTTTCCCAATCTGGGTGCCATGCAAGATAGGCCGGGCGGCTACATGAGCGGGGGCGAGCAGCAGATGCTGACGGTGGCGCGCACTTTGATGGGCAATCCGTTCCTGGTGCTGCTCGACGAGCCGTCCGAGGGGGTGGCGCCTGTGATTGTCGAGCAGATGGCTGCGATGATCGTGGCTCTCAAAGAGCAGGGGGTCAGCATCCTATTGTCGGAGCAGAACGTGCACTTTGCTGAACTCGTTTCAGATCGGGTGTATGTGCTCGAAAAAGGCCAGATCCGCTACCAGGGGTCGATGCAAGAGCTGGCAGAAAACGAAGAAGTTCGGCGGGCTTATCTGACCGTGTAAGAGCGGATCGCTTTGTGGCCAGCCCCTTGTTAATTGAGTAAGTTGTAGCGCTTTAAGAATATGCCTTCACTCACGCGGGAATTCACATCCAAGCACATGAAGGGCGCTGCATGTCCATACTTAAAGTGGTACGCGCCAATTTAAGATAATCAGAGCCAGGCTGGGGCATATAGCTAAAATTTGTGCGTTCGGCATACGCCGGGTGCTGACGAACGCACAAATTTTAGCTATATGCCCCAGCCTGGCGGCTTAGAAACCACGCCGTCTACTCGCGTAAATCTCGCACTTTCTCTGTCAGCCCTTCCCAAGCCGGCTCATCCGGTGCGAACCTCATGCGCAAATACTCGAGCAGGGTCACCAACTGCTCATCATTCATGCTGTCTGCAAACCCCGGCATATACCCTAGCTCGGCCATTGCCGGATTATCGATGCCATGCAGCAATATCTGGATGGCATTATCGGGATGTTCGCTATGCAGATTCGTATTAAGCGCCAGCGAAGGCCGTGAGCCAAACAAAGGAGGGCCTTCGCGCGCATCATGGCAGACCGCGCAGGCGCCCTGGAACAGGTTCTCGCCGGCCAGCGACAGCACACGCTGATCGTTGCGGCTTTGCTCTTCCAGGCGGGCCGCTTGCAGCGCCGGAGCGACGTCGGTGGCGGGCTGCGCCGCCAGGGTGCCCAGATAATGCGCAACGGCGCGCACGTCCTGGTTGGGCAGCTCGGCCATGCTTTGCACTACAGGTGCCATCGGCCCCGAAGCCACTCCGTGTAAAGGCGAGTAGCCGGTACGCAGGTAACGGTAGAGCTCTTCTTCCGTCCAGGGGATAGGGGCCTTCGATAGCGCATTAAGCGCAGGGGCTTCCCAACCTTCTGCGAACCCACCTGCCAGAAAATGCTCGCCCGTTCTTTCAGCGCCCAGCGCATTGCGTGGAGAGTGGCATGCCGCGCAGTGACCCAGCCCTTGCACCAGATATGCGCCGCGGTTCCACAATGTCGTTTGCGAAGGGTCGGGCTGGTAGACCTCGTTCTTGTGGAAGAGCACATTCCACCCTGCCAGCAATGGACGCGCGTTATACGGAAACGGCAGCTTGGTGGGTTCGACCTGGTTCCTTACCGGCTCTTGCGTCATTAGATAAGCGTACAGCGACTGCATGTCGGCATCCGATATCTTGGCGAACGCAGTGTACGGAAAGGCCGGGTATAAGTGCCGCCCATCGCGATGTATGCCCTGGCGCATTGCGCGCTCAAATGCCGCGTAAGACCAGGCGCCGATACCGGTTTCCTTGTCGGGTGTAATGTTGGTGGTGTATATCTTGCCAAATGGCGTGTCCAGCCCCAGGCCCCCGGCGTTTGGAGCGCCGCCTTCGGCCGTGTGGCACACGAGGCAATCTCCGGCAGCCGCGACGAGACGGCCGCGTTCAATGGCTGCCGCAGAATAGATGGAGGTGTCCACATTCGCTACAGGCGCAATGGCCGCGCGCCACGGCATGGCAGCCACGAGCATGCTGCCCACGGCGGCCGCCATGCCGCCCAGCAAAGCGTATGCGGTTCGTTTGCTGCGTCGGTTCTTGCCTTCGAGCCCAAGCCGTTGTTTCAGATTTTCGGCATTGAAGGGCGGCTGCCGAAGCCGTATCCCGGTCGCGTCATGGATGGCGTTGGCGATGGCTGCGGCGGCGGGCAATTCCGCTTCGTGGCTCCAGGCCAAACCCACCGGTCCGATTTGCACCAGTTGCACTTCGGTGGCAGCTTGGGCAAGCGGGAAACCGGTTTCGGGTGTTGCCCAAGCGTCGTGGCCCGCAGCCTGTTGCAGCCAGTGCGAAGCAGCCTTGCGTATGTCCGCCTCAATTTGGGGTGCGGCGGAAGATTCTGCTGTAGCGGTATTGTGCCCGACCGTCAGCCCGGTAAGGTCAATGGCGCCTGTGGCAGGATCGACACGGATATCAGCCACCCAGGCGGACCAGACTTCCCGAGGAGGCTGCTGGGACTGATCGATGACGTGTGCGTAGGCGAAGCCGCGGCCTTCATGGGCTTGCTGCTCGACCCTTTCGGCTTGACGCTGCCAATTGGCCCGCGCTGCAACCGAGGCGACCAATTCTCGGCCGGTGGGGTCCTGGATGAGGTCCAAGCGCGTCTGCACGGGATCTTGCCCGTGTAGTGCGCAGGCCTCATCAATGAACGACTCGTGTGCGAATACCTGAGCAGCTGCCGGCAGACCCAGTGTGCCGGCGTCGAGCCCGGGGCCATCGGGGTCATGTTCAAAGCGCGCTTGCACCGCATAGTCGTCGATACGCACGACTTGCTCAGGAGAGTGACGAGTTTCAAACCCGCAAAGCAAAGCTGCGATCGAGGGCCGATACGCCGGTGCGACAGAAGACGATACGACAAGATCAGAGAGCGACAACGAGGGCGCGCCGCTGTTGGCATGACGTGGTTCGGGGGCCTGCCCGGACGGTTTTGTTGTGTCGTGCGCTTGTCTGGAGCGGCTTATGTTTGCCGAGACGTCAATATGAACAGCGTTCGCGCTGAAAGTATCGAGTTCTTGTTGGACGCGTACCGGTCGATCGCAAAAGCACGCAAGCACGGCGGCGTCCGCCGCCACGTCGTAGCCTTCCGCATCTGTTTGTCCGTTGGCGATGACGTTGACGGACTCTTCGGGCAAGCTGCATAGTTGCGCCAGTTCGCGACGCAGCGCGTCGGGGTGGCGCGTACAGGTCCAGACGACGAGCGTTTGGCCTAAGCGGTGGGCAACAGCCCATGCTAAAGCCTGCTGCCGTGAAGCAGGCCAGGTATAAGTATGGGCGAGTTGTGCGTGGCCGCTGGCCGTTGGGGTGGTTTGCGTGCTTGCTGCGCTGGGTCCGGACAGCCGGGGCCTGGACACTGTCTGTGGCTGCGACGCATCAGTTGGCGAAACAGGCGTGGCCCAGCTGGGATGCAGGCGGGATCGGCCTTGCAATGCTTGCGCATGTTGCGAGGCGACCACGCCGATAAAATCGTTTTGCACCACCACGCGAATAACACCGGGCAGGCTTTGTGCCGGTTCTGCATCCAGGTGGTTGAGGCGGGCGCCAGTATAGACAATACCGTTCCAGCCGAGGGCAGGAGGACGCAAGGTGACAGCATGTAGCACATGGCCCGCGGGTGGGGGCGCGACGCTGCCCGAACCGGCAAGCGATGGAGCGCTTTGGCAAGGGCCTGATACCGGCGCCCTCATGAGTCGGAGTGCGCCGCCTGCAGGGCGGCCGCCATGATTTCCACATGTGTGCCGCAACGGCACAGGTTGAACTTGAGCTCGTTGCGAATCTGCTGTTCGGTGGGGTGTGGTTGTCGGTTGAGCAGGGCCTGCAAGGTCATGATCATGCCATTGATGCAATAACCGCATTGTGCGGCTTGCTGGTCAATGAAAGCCTGTTGAATGGGGGCGGGTTTGTCTGGGGTTCCCAAGCCTTCTAGCGTGGTGACTTGATGGCCCGCCACCCCTTTGATCGGTATGACACATGAGCGCGCGGCGACGCCGTCAACCAATACCGTACAGGCCCCGCATTCGCCCAGGCCGCAGCCAAACTTGGGGCCGTTCAACTCAAGATCGTTGCGCAGTATATAAAGCAACGGCGTGTCTGGTTCGACCTCGATCGAATGTGTCTGGCCGTTGACGAAAAGGGAGAAAGTCTGGGTTCGGCGATTCATGCTCTTGTTCTGTTCAAATACACGTGGGTTGCCGCTTCTATTAAAGTGTATGCGCGTTAACTTTTTAGGTAAAGCGCTTGTTCTTCAACTGAGAGCAAGGTTTAAGCGGTCCAAGCGCTTGGACTGTAAAACTTTATGCCGGGGTAGGGGTTTACCCTTGGCTTCAGAATAAGGAACGGGGTTGAATCTTTATTTTCAGCCCATATTGGAGTACTGTGGAAATCTAACGTGTGCGTTGAATAACCGGCTCAGTTCCGCCCTGCGCGCCGTCGTTCCTTTTCCATACAGGGTGTTGCCCATGTCGTTCGCCCAGCCCAAAGAACAGCTCCAGGCCTTGTTTGGCCGCCCGGATACTTTGCTGATAACGCGCGCGCCGGGCAAGGTGGCAAAGCCGCCGCCTAGACAGCCGGGCATTGCGTCCGACTACGTCCAGCCCTACGACGATATTTTCATTGCATTGTTGCCCGAAGGGCGAGTTTTGGCCTTCAACGGCCACGTCGACCTGGGCACTGGTATACGCACCGCCTTGGCCCAGATCGTGGCCGAAGAGCTCGAAGTGAATTTCGACTGCGTTGAAATGGTGTTGGGCCACACTTCGGCCACTCCAAATCAGGGGCCCACCATTGCAAGCGCCACGGTGCAGATATCCGCCGTACCACTGCGCCAGGCTGCGGCCCAGGCCAAGCGCCACCTGCTTGAGCGTGCCGCAGCTCAGTGGGCGACTAGCCCCAATACGCTCACGGTGAATAACGGCGTCGTCACTGCGCCCGATGCAAGGTCAACCACTTATTGGACGTTGCTTCACGGTGATCAGATACGCCTCGAGATCGACCCTCAAGTTCCCATAAAACCCGCTGCTGCTTATAAGCTGATCGGCAAGCCCATTCCCCGAGTCGACATTCCCGCGAAGGTGACAGGCCGGCTTATTTATGTGCACGACGTGCGCGTACCCGGCATGTGGCACGCACGAGTGGTTCGTCCACCTTATGTGGGCCGTGACAGCGGCGATTTCGTCGGAAACAGCCTGATTTCCATCGACGAGTCTTCAGTCCAGCATATTGCGCCTGATATCCGCGTCGTGGCCATTGGCGATTTCGTTGCGGTTGCCGCTCAGCGCGAAGAGCACGCCATCAAGGCGGCCAAGGCCTTGAAAGTGGTCTGGAAGCAGCCTCCCGACCTGATCGATCTGGCCGACCTTGAAGCCGCCGTGCGCGCTCAGCCATACCAAGAGCGTGTTCTGCTCGAGCAAGAAAAGGTGGGTGCCGAAACGGCCGTCGGCGCGATGCTGAGCCGCAGCTATGTGTGGCCATTCCAGATGCATGCTTCAGTAGGGCCTTCGTGCTCGGTGGCCGATTATCGTGCGGGCCACGTGCGGGTGTGGTCTGGAAGCCAGAACCCGCATATGTTGCGTGTCGAGCTTGGCCGCTTGCTTGAGCTTGACGAGGGCGAGATCGAAATCATCCGCATGGAAGCTTCCGGCTGCTACGGCCGCAACTGCGCCGATGATGTCGGCGCCGACGCTGCGCTGGTATCGCGCGCCATCGGGCGCCCCGTGCGGGTACAGCTTAGCCGCGAGCAAGAGCATGGTTGGGAACCCAAGGGCGCGGCCCAGGTCATGGATATCACCGGCGGCTTGGACGCACACGGAAACTTGCGCTCTTACGATTTCCTGACACGCTATCCGTCCAACGACGCGCCTACGCTGGCCTTGCTGCTTACCGGCTTCACCAGCGCCGAGCCCCGCATGCTCGAGATGGGCGACCGCACTTCCGTGCCGCCCTATCGTTATCCCAACATGCATATTGCTTGTCATGACATGGCCGCCTTTGTGCGCTCGGCGTGGTTGCGCGGCGTGTCGGCGTTGCCCAATTCGTTTGCACACGACTCGTTCATTGATGAGCTGGCGGTCGAGGCGGGCCGCGACCCTGTCGAGTTCCGCTTGAAGCATCTAAACGAGCAGCGCGCGCAAGATGTGCTGGCCGAGACGGCACGCCATGCAGGTTGGCAAATGGGCCACCAGGGTTCGCGCGGTCGGCTGGATGAAAACGGCATGTTGCATGGGCGCGGCGTGGCATATGCCCGATATACGCACAGCCGGTTTCCGGGTTTTGGCGCCGCATGGAACGCATGGATCGTGGATGTTTCAGTACACGCCGCCAGCGGACGGGTTACGGTTACCCGTGTCGTGGTGGGCCAAGACACCGGCATGGTGGTCAACCCAGACGGGGTCCGTCATCAGATTCACGGCAACATCATCCAGATGCTTAGCCGCAGCCTCAAAGAAGAGGTGGCTTTCAACGCCAAGGGTGTGGTTGATCTAGAGTGGGGCGCGTACCCCATCATGCCGTTTACGGATATTCCGCCCATCGAAGTACTGCTGCTTGACCGTCAAGACGAGCCCCCCATGGGGGCCGGTGAATCGTCGTCGGTGCCGGCGCCGGCAGCCATTGCCAATGCCTTGTTCGACGCCACGGGCCGGCGGTTTCGCAGCGCGCCTTTTACGCCTGACAAGGTGCTGCGGGCGCTTGAAGAGCCTGAGGTCGCCGAAGCCTTGACCTGATCGGTTTGGGCAATTTGGACAGTTTGGGTGATTAGACGCGCTTATTGGCCCAACAGTGCTCAAGGCACCAGCGCCAGGCCAAGCCGTACTTGCCCGGGGCTTTTCTGGTTGTAGCCCACCAGGGTTTCTCCATACCCCCTGAAATACTGTACGTGCAAATAGCCGTTCATGTTCAAGAATGTGCGCCGCAAAGGCCAGGCGGCCTCGAATTGCATTGCATTGCGACCTTCCGTACCCTGGCGATACAAGCCTGTAAGGACCAGGCCATTGTCTTGCGCCCAGCGCAGTTTCCAGTCGACATGGCCAGCGTAGTGCGCATAATCGTCGTTGTCGGGCTTGCCGAAATACGCCTTGACCCGGGGTGTAAATGCCAGCGTGCTGCCACCGTCGAACCGATAGCGAAATTCGGGCTGGATGAACACATCGTTGACCGAACGCGACTCGGGTCCGCTTCGCCCATTGGACTTGTGTTCGACCCCGGTGGAAAGACCCAGGTAAAAGGGGCTGTGTTCGGTTGGGCTCCAGATGCGGTCTTTCTGCCAGAACAGGCTTGGGTTGTAGGTAACGTCTACAAAGGGCTTGGAGGCGCCGTCAAGATCCCACAGCGCCAATTGGGTGTAGCCCAAGTAGAAGTGATCGAGGAATCCCGCTCGGGCCGGATCATCGGGTGTGAACAAACGGTATTTGAAGCTCAACTGGAAGCGCGCATTGGCGCCGTCTTTTTGCCCCACGTCAAAGTAAATGGGTTCATAGGTTGAGATGGAGTTACGGAAGTTCTCGAACGCTGCCGAAGTCGAATCTGCAGCGGCCACTGTCGCCGTGGCCGGCGGACGGGGGCCTTGGGCTGTGTTGGCTCCGGCTGCGGCAACTACGCCGTCTGGAAGTATGGGGTCACTTTGCTCACCCGGTGCGGCCGCACCGGCGTCCACCACTGGTGTGATTGCGGGCGTGCCGGTTAGCGGGCTTTCCTGCAGCGAACTGGTATCCAAGGCCAGCAACACGGGTTCGCCTTCTATATTGACGGCTTGCAAGCCCCTGGCTTCGGTGGGAACCACGGCTTTCCACGAGAAACCCGCGAAATTGTTGACTGGCAGGCTTACCTGCTGCGCCGGCGTCTCAAGATAGGCGAGTGTGCGTATGACCTTGCCTTGTTCATTGCGCCATTGCAGCACCAGGTTCTGGCGTGGCGTCCAGGCCATCTCACTGTCTGTATCGTTGAACAGCATGCCCTTGATGCGAACGGTTTCGCCGGGCGAGGCCTGGGCTGTGTCGAGCTGATAAGTGATGCCCGCGGCGGCGGGACTTGCCCATAGGGTAGCGAGCAGGGCAAGGCCGATCAATGCGGAGGCGATTGACGGGGCCTGGCGGCACCGGTTAAGGCCGTATTTGTCTTGAGCAGCGTGCAGATTGAATTTGCCGGCAGTCTTATGGTGTGAGCGGGAGTTCATGGGTGGTGAGCGCGGTCCAATACGTACAGCCGGAAACTGTAGCACCTTGCCGGGAAGTAGTCGCTACCGCGTGTAAATATTGTTTTTGCCTGGATGTTTGATTTTCCGTTTCCGACCGTATTTTGAAGATGTTTCTCCCTCTTTGCACATACACGTTAAAATGCGGGTCGCCATACCGATGCGTCAGTAGCTCAGTTGGATAGAGCACGGGCCTTCTAAGCCTGAGGTCGGGGGTTCGAGACCCTCCTGACGCGCCAATAACTCTTTGAAAATCAATGGGTTATTGTTCCGGTACACATCGCGCTTAGTGTGCTCACCTTGGACTCACTGTGCTCAGAGTGTGCTCAGTTCGGACCGAAATCCGCTGCGATTATTTGTGGCCCCTGCGCCCCGTGCGCCCGCCCGGATTTCCCCCATAGGGGGCCTGCTTGAGGGGGAGGGGGTAACGCGGGGAAAGTGACCTGATCCGGTCTGTTTGCTGCCCTGGGTACCTGCACTATCGGCAAGTCCATACAGTTGACATAAGACCAGTTATGCGGTCAATCCGGCCGTTTCTTGCACTTTTAGGGGATTAGGTAGGTACTCACCTGGGCAAGACACGCAAACGTCATAGAGAGCCTGTAATCGCGTTTAAACGGCATGTTGGCTTGTTTGCTAATTGTCAGGTATTGCGGAGGGGTTTGCAAGCCTAGCCGATTATTGGGTGCCTATGATTGCATGCGCAAGCGTGAGGGGTATCTATCTTTTATTTTGCTCGGAATTTACCGCCTCACGCGCTGGGAACTGAATTGGCACCCACCATGACACACCACACAGCCAGACTACAAAAATCTGTTAACGCACCCGAAGGATGCCAGGAGCCAGCAGGTAGCTGGACACCACACACACTACATACCAGTACTACACACCACAGCCACAGGCAAGCTGTGAGAACAAGACACACACTACAGCACGGCCACACCACATCAGGTAGTACACAGAACGGATCGGATCGGATAATCTATTAGAACGTATGGAGGTCTGAACAAGTGAATACAAGACGAACACTAATCATTACACTGGTTCTAGCTGCTCTAGCAGGTATCGGATACATATACTATAAGAACTTTATAGGACCACAGCAGGCCCTAAAGAGGGCGCAAGAATATATACATGGCTACAGTTATCGGGTCAGATGATGAACCGCAAGATGGGTAATAGACAATTGCCGGACTGGGTAGCAGAACTCATGGCTAAATTCTGGTTTGTGGTGGTTCCGGTCCTGGGTGTACTAGTGCTTTTGTACCGATGGGGCAAATAGTGCTTGACAAATACAAAAAAGAGGCGTATAGTGCCGTTCCAAGGTGATTAGCAACTGATGGCAACGTCCCTAACACCACATAGTCAGAACAGACGAACGCCTAGGGCAAGAGTCCAGCAAGTAGAAAAAGATGACTATAAATCGCAATACTGGCCGACAAGAACTTAGTGATAGAGACTAGTTCGGTTAGTCGAAAAGTATTACGGAAGCAGGTATGACAAATACCGCATCGTGCAAGCGTTACCGAGGGAAAACTTACCCGGTATAACTTCACTTTTTACGCCCTTCGAGGCTTTAGCAGTACTCGCTCTTTAACAAACTGGTATCTATTGGTACGAACGTAGCACTACGCTATGGTTTGCAATGGGCAAGCTGTATCTGTAGCAAGCGCAAGTAGTCGGTGCCACCATGCATCGAAAAACGGAATCTTTCCGTATTGGCTTAGGGCCTTGTTGCGTCTAACGACAATACAGGGCCCATAAGCAAAGACATTTATCTAGGTATATCTGTACCTAGGGCAGGTCGAATAAACCGCACAGACGGGCTGTAATCGCGCCTAAGAGTGTCTTTGCTTATTCAGGGTTAACAATAACCCTATTATCGCATGCCTATCAAGAAATTATAGGCTTAATACTGGGTGCAGTACAGGCCCGCAACGCACTGTAAGGAGTTACAGCCATGTCAGACCTTCAAAAATATGTTGACCAGATCGCCCATGACTTGACCAAGGGAATGGAAGACGACGACGGGAACAGTATCGACGCATTCGCTTACTTAGGCGATGTTCTGGATATTGAGTACGTCGTAAACAAGAACGGCGAGTACCTAGGCGCTCGAATACTGGTTGCTTATGGTGGTCCTAATATCTGGATCAATACCAGGACCGGGACCGTAGAGGGTTACTGGTGGTCTGACAGGGCTACGGCCACGTACAAGGATTCAATGGGGCTTGACGATGCCCTGTCTGAATTGTGGGCGTGTCGATAGGGGAGGTGGACATGGAGTTAATCGACATCGTGCGCCGGGACGCGGAATCCATGAGCGACGTTCTCGTTGTCGTGGATACAGCCTATGAGACGGTATCAATTCAAGATTGTCAAAATTTCTTGGATGAAATTTTCCTGCAGGGGGACGAAGCAGCGGAGTTTATCGGCGAAGCACAGCGCCTATGGGATGAACTCCAGCACGTCAGCATGGAGCAGTGCTATCTGTACCTAGCAAAACCTTACACGGAGAGTATTTGGAATTAACCTAGTGCCCCGAATTGGTCGGGGCCATCAGCAAAGCGTATCGGCGTAAGGGTACGCTTTCCTGATGTACCACTTTTCAGGTCCGCTAGGGGCCTACAACACGTTTCCTATAGAGGATAACTACCATGACTACAATTAATGTATCTGTTAAAGCACTGAAAGCCGCTGTAGAGTTCGCGGCTAAGAAGGACATTCGCTATTACCTGAACGGGGTATTGGTTCAAGCAAGCGCGGACGAAACGCGTATTGTAGGGACTGACGGGCACATATTGGGCGCGTTCCGGGAGGACCACGAAAACGACGTTGACGGCACCGTCGAGCTGATTATCCCGTACGACGTGATACAGGGAATCAAGCTAACCGCAAAGCAAATGAAAGGGCGGATTATCAGCCTAACACCCGTAGACGAAGGACTCTGGCAATTTTACGTTTCGGCGGTACCTACGCTGTTCAAACCCGTTGATGGGAAATTTCCTGAATACCAACGGGTCATTCCAACACATGATGGGGGCGTCCCAGTAGGACCCACACAGTACAATGACGTTCTACTTAGTCGAGTAGGTAAGGCCATACAAATTTGGACCGAATCTAAGGCGGGCTGGATGGCTTACCGCTTGGTACATGCAGGCGACGGGTTAGCGGCCCGGATAGAGTCCGCTGTGGTAAAGGGCGGCAATTTTGTAGGGGCCATCATGCCGATACGGGCTAAATGTGAGTGGAGCACTTGGCACTCATGGGCCAAAAACCGTATCGGGGCAGAGGTTCCCGCATAACTAATGTTCAACATGGCACTGCCCGGTAAATACGGGCAGCAGGATACTTACCACAGGGGCGCACTGAGCTGGGCTCCTATGGTAATTAACCTGTTAGCATAGCGCAGTGCGAAAGCACCACTATCAGGAGCAACACCACATGAGGTTAATAAGAATACGAGACGGCAAAGCCGATCCTGTAATCCTCGAATACGCGGATGGTACCCGCTTGTTTTTCAGCTATGAGTCGCCTATCGGCGCATTCGTTCCAGGTCGCGGTTATCTGGCGACTGATGCCGACCTGACGCCTACTAGCGAACGGCGGTTAGCCGATTGGCTAAAGGGCAGAGATTATGTCACTGTGCCTCAAGAAGAAATATACGAGGTGTTTACCTCACGTCCATTCGTCACACGAAACAACAAACCATAGTCTTTAGGGGTTGTCTTTTTGACTGTGAATCTATACAGTTAGCAAAAAAAGACAACCTACGTCTCCCCTGGCGAACTCTCGCCATCTTACCCGTACCTTTGACTCTATAGCCTCGTCTGGTCGCGCACGCCTCCGGGCGTGGGCGTGTATTACTTGGAGGCTCAAATAGTGACAATAAAAAGACGTAACAAACGCAATGCAAATCGCAGGGATCGGGTAGATGGTACCCAAGATTCCTGGGCACACTTGCGGTATCAACGAATGTCCCGTCGAGTTGGTTCAGGTAGCAAGGCAGTAGTTTCTACGTAGTTTCTTTTCATCAACATGCCGGTAGTACGACGGCACACCACGGAGTCATAAAATGACCACCAGAAAGCACAATCGTAAGACCCCTCATCGTTTTCCCGAGCGTTGCCGTAATGTCAGGGCATTCGCTCGGGCGATCCTCTCCCGTCGCAGTTCATACGCCATCAGCACCAATCAAATGCGCCTTGCCTTCTCTAAGGCTATAGGTATGACTGCGTAGGGGTTCCCATGTTCGACATAAACAACTTGCCGGAATTATCGGCGGGCGGGGATACGCTCGTCTCCTATACCCGCGATAAGAATGGTCGCGTCATTGCAGCGCATTGTGAGAACGCACCCGAGTCGCTGTTCGTTCGTCGTCCGGGTAAGTCGCGTCTACACACACAATTAAAGCGACTCGAATCTTTGTTCACTTTCGGCGCAGAGGTACAGGCATGACAGGTTTACTGACCCGCGTAACGATGGGCCTCGCGTCGGAGTGCATCCGCATTCAGGCACATCGCATTCAGGTACTAGAGCAGGAGCTAGAGCAAGCACTTGAGCAGGCTGACGAGTACTTGGAACAACTGAAATACGCAATGGCGGCAAACAAGCGTAAGCGCGCACAGCTACGCCTTCTACAGGACAAACAGGAATGGGAGAAAGTGTATGACGTTCAAGAAGGGTGATCGAGTCCGGGCGAAGAAAAATCGAGCCATGAGTGACGTAAGTATGATCTTCGACGTTGATCCGAACAAGGTGTATGTCGTGACCGATGTTGAACTCACATCAATCGGACTTGAGGGCGAGGGGCGGCGGTTCTGTACTGATCGCTTTGAGCTAGTTGAGCCAGCGGCCAGCGAGAGCGTCATTGGCTACAAGTATCAATACCTGAGTCAGTTGACTGGTGAATGGAGGCTCGATCCCGGCCTATACAGCACCGAGGAGGAAGCTCGAAAAGACATGCTGAACAGTTACGGCGACAACTATAAGTTCCGTATCGTTCGCTTGGTTTTAACTCCACAAGTTTTTGAATCGCAACCCAGGACACTAAAGGCCATCTGATGAACCTGACTTCACTCATTACCCGGATCACCCGTAAGGTTTACAGCGTAGCGGTGAGCCTTCACATTCACGGCCTGCGTGCTGCCGTGGCCGGTGCGAACCTCCGCGTCAAGCGTGCCCACAAGGACATGAACCTGACCCGCGCCCTCGCTGATTCTGCCGTGGCAGAGTTCGAGCGCAGTGTCGATCGGTTCAACCGCGAGAAGATCAACCTGGATACCGTGCGCTTTGCAGCGATCGCGGAGGCCAAGCAGATCGGGGGCGCACTGTGAGTATCAAACTCGGAAGCCATACCGCGGTAGTATTAAAGGCAGTCGCTCCAACCGACCGAAAAAATCCATGTGACGGGTGCGTCGGACGGCACCACGATCCGCTGTGCTATGCACTGCCGGATTGTGGGGAAGTGCTTACGGGCGTGAAAGGCCGCGTAATTTTCGTAGTTGCGGAGGAGGAGTAATGCTGGCTACGCACACTCAAGTCGCATCCTACGACGCCATGCGTGCAAGCATGGCCGACTTGACCCAACAGCAGAAGATCGTCATGTGGCTCGAAGATAATGGTCCGGCCATTAAGGACCGAATCGCAGAGGCACTGGGTATGCGTCATTCATCTGTTACCGCACGTCTAAATGAGCTGGTTAAGACAGGTGAGGTGCGCGAATCGGACATCGTATGGAACCCGGAGACTCGACGACACGTCACGGAGTACGAGGCTGTCTGATGTTGGCCGCATGGGTAATCCTGTTCTTCATCATCATTGCTGCCAGTTAAAGACTGGCTAGAAGCAGCTAAAGCTCTGCCAGAAGGCGGGCGATCCCGGATCAACCACACTTGCGGAGGCGGGCGCACACTACTCGTCTCACACAACAGAGATACATGGAGTGCGTACTGCTTCCGCTGTGGTGAGCCTGGGATCGAGTCCAAACCCGTTGAGTCCTGGCAGGAACGGCTGGCCCGGATCACGCGGGAACGAACCGTAGACGAAACCCTTGAGCGCAGTACCGCGCCTCCAGGCCCACCAAACTTTGACATCAGCACTTGGCCCCAGTCGGCGCAAGTGTGGCTATTCAAAGCGGGACTAAGCAGGTCGGACGTAGCGCACCTAGGTGCCTACTGGCACGAGGCAAGTGGGCGAGTCGTTCTACCCGTCATGGATGGGGAGTCCGTCATCTATTGGCAAGCCCGCGATCCAGAGTGGACCCGTAAAAGTAGTCGGGCTAAGTACATCAACCCACGAGTAGATAAGCAGTACCTCGTCGCTAAGTTCGGGCGAGGTGATCCGCTCGTGCTTACCGAGGATGTACTGAGCGCATTCCGGGTCGGGAAGCTGACCGAAGCATGGTCCCTAATGGGTACAAGTCTGACGGACCACGTTGCGGCAAGCATCCGGCCGGATACCCGCGTATTAGTTTGGCTCGATCCAGACCCGGCAGGGACCAAAGCTGCTAGAGCCATCGTGAATCAATTATCAGGCATCGGCGTCGAAGCCCGGAGGATCAAGTCCAGGGCCGACCCGAAGTGCCTGTCCAATCGGGAGATTGAGCAGTGCTTGAAATCATTTCCAACGTAACGGCATCGTCGGTCCTAGGTGGCTTTATCGGTGCCATGCTTTACATCCTTATCAGGCGCTGGGCGTGAGCTTCTACAACCCGCCCCCTCCTGGGGCAGTGTTTACAGCCTATGTGCTGATGCTCTTGCTTATCGTTCTAAATCTTCTCGTCCCTTAGGAGGATCAGATACTAGACTTGACTGTGCTGCAACTACTTCGGTTCCGTGACAGGTACGAGAAGTACGCAGCAAGTGTTCCCAAGGCTGCGCTTGACACCAAGACGAACGTACTCCTCAAGGACTTCGGGCGGTACTTCGCAGCCAATCCGGACTGCAATGAGATTCGATCCGGCCCATTCATCCTGTGGTTCAACCTCAAGCATAAGAACCTGAACGACGAGCAGCGGACGTTGTATGGGCGGACCCTCAAGCAGATCGACAAAGGGGTAAGTCCCGCTGTCGAGGCCGGTCTGATGGAAAGGCTCATTGAATCCGATACTGCCGCCAAGCTGGTTCAGGCTCTGGAGCAGTACGAGGATGGTGAGTTGGACCTGACGACCGCCATCCGTGAAATTAACGATCAACACCAAGCCGCCTTAGACCGGAAGGTCCGGCTGCCCGAGGTGACTGACGATATTGACGACCTCCTAGATACTGACCACAACAACACCGGCCTGCATTGGAGGTTGAAGGCCATAGGGGATTATGCACGCGCCTTGCAGCCGGGGGACTTTGTTGTGCTGGCTGCACGGCCCGACGCAGGCAAGACCACATGTATTGCGTCGGAGATTACCTACATGGCTCCCCAGGTGGATCAGCTTTATCCCGACGAGGAGCGCAGCATCATCTGGTTGAACAACGAGGGACCGGGTAATCGGATCAAGCGCAGAGTCTATCAGGCGGCGTTGGGCATGACGCTATCGGAAATGTACAAGCTCAAGGAGCAAGGCAGGACCCGAGAAGCGTATACCGAGGCGGTAGGCGGGCGTCCTGACATCATTCGGGTGTTCGACATCCACGACTACTGGTCGCACGATGTTGAGGACATTCTTGCGACGATCCCCTCTGCCTTAGTGGTCATGGACATGGTGGACAACATCAAGTTCGGCGGACAGATAGCCAACGGGGGGCAGCGAACTGATCAGGCTCTGGAAGCCATGTACCAGTGGGCACGCCTAATGGCCGTGAAGCACGACACAGCAGTTATCGCCACGTCTCAAGTATCGGCGGATGGCGACGGGGAACTCTACCCCCAACAGCACATGCTGAAAGACAGTAAGACTGGGAAGCAAGGAGCAGCGGACGCCATCATTATGCTGGGTAAGTCCAACAGCCCCGAGCTACAGAACTCCCGGTTCATCAGCATCCCTAAAAACAAACTGCACCTGGAAGGCACGAACAAGAACCCTCAACGTGAGGTGGTGTTCGACGCGGACCGGGCGCGGGTCATTGATCCGAGGTGATATGAAATTCAACTGTGGCCCTGCGTACGAGGTGCGCTGGGAACGTAGACACAAGCACCTGACGAACTGGCACCGCAAGTTTGCATGGTTTCCGGTCCGCGTGACCGAAGGAGACTGCCGTTGGTTGGAGTACGTGGAGCGGCGGGGAGTCTATTACGCAAGCCCCTACGCAGCCAGTTGGGAATGGGAATACCGAGCTTGGGATTGCGAGGCGACCGGATGAACATCCAGGTCGTTTACCCGGATGGG
The DNA here is from genome assembly GCF_044464525.1 of Pusillimonas sp. Lineage (NCBI taxonomy): Bacteria > Pseudomonadati > Pseudomonadota > Betaproteobacteria > Burkholderiales > Alcaligenaceae > Pusillimonas > Pusillimonas sp. The sequence continues at coordinate 168,703 of NZ_JBIQLE010000004.1, read as the reverse complement.
ACCGCCTACGACTACAACGACGTCAATAGTGTTTCCTGGCCCAGCGACAACGACCCCGGCCAGAAGGTAATGATGAACCTAGTTGACGGTAGCTACGTAGTTATCAACTGGGCGCATGTATCCGAAATTCGTGTGGAGGAAAATTGACCACCTACGTAGTGTGGGACATAGAAACTAGCACGCACAGCGAGTACAAACGGAAAGCTAACCCGTTCTCTGCGGAGAACTACATCGTCGCCCAGGGCTACCAATACGGAAACCTCAAAGCGAAACGGGCAACAGGTGTCACGCCAGGGGAATACTACCCCGACGGCAACACACAAGAAGCCCGAATAGCCTCGTGCAAGGCACTTCCCGAGGACTGGTTCACTAAGCATTTGAACGTCCAGCTTCTAGTGGGCCAGAACATTAAGTTCGACCTTCTCTATGCACTAGCCAATCCCAACAGCCACCCGGAACGAAACCTCCAGGCTTGGATGGACTTCATCAACCGAGGCGGCATGATATGGGACATCCAGCTTGCCGAATACATGCTGCAAGGTATGGAGCAGTCCAGTCATATGCTGTCTATGGACGATATGGCCCCGCTCTATGGCGGTAACGTCAAGCTGGACGAGGTGAAGGTACTCTGGGACTCGGGTGTAGAGACTATCGACATTCCCGAGGACTTGCTGATGCAGTACCTCTGTGGTCGAGAAACCCCTGACGGGTTCGAGGAAGGTGACATCGGAAATACCGAAATGATCTTCCGCAAGCAGTGGCAGAAGGCAAAGGAGTCCGGTCAGCTACGTAGCATCTTGCTTGGTATGGGTTCCCTTGTCTTCACCACGGAAGCCGAACGCAACGGGATGTACGTGGACAAGGCGCTCGGTTTGGAATTGGCGGAGAAGCTGGCGGAGAAGTTGGCCGTAGCTACCCTACAGTTACAGGAGTATTTACCGGACGATCTTCCGTTCGAGTTCAACTGGAATAGTCGATTCCATAAATCGGCGCTTATCTTCGGTGGAAAGGTTAAGTACAAGGCTCCCGCTGTCATCATCAACGAAGATACGGGTGAGCCTGAGTACTACCAGAAGAAGGAGGTGCATGTACTACTAGAAGGTGGCGGGACCATGCCGCTGGAACAGTGGGAGTGGGCAGAGGACAACAGGGCTGATGCGGGCAACCCGCCCGAGGTAGTACGGTACGCCGGGGGTAAGAATAAGGGCTTGCCAAAGACCAAGCAGGTGACGGTCCCGGACATTGAACGCGGACCCAAGACACGGATAGAGGACCACTTCTACACATTCGCGGGGTTCACCAAACCCGATCCTGCCTGGGAAGGTTCCGAGCCTGGGGTCTACAGCACGGCTTCCGATGTAATGGAGGTGCTGACCACGAACACCGATGTCCCGTTCCTCAAGACCTTGGGTGAGGTCGTCAGGATGACGAAGGACCTGGGGACGTACTTCATTACGGAGGACGAAGACGGGAACCAGAAGGGAATGCTCACTCTGGTCCAGGTGGACAGCATCATTCACCACATGCTGAACCACACCAGCACGGTAACGGGTCGCTTATCTAGCTCGAACCCGAATCTGCAGAACATCCCCAAGGGTCAGAAGTCTGACGCCAAGATGGTGTTCAAGTCCCGCTTCGGGGACGACGGCGTAATTATCCAGTCCGATTTCTCCAGCCTGGAGGTATACGTACAGGCCATCTTGACACGAGCCGTCCAGCTCATTGAGGACTTACGCGCTGGACTGGATATGCACTGCGTCCGCCTCGCCGCCAAGGAGCATATGGACTACGAGGAGGTCTTGCACCTGTGTAAAGGTGACGGGGTTGACCCGGAAGTTCAAAAGGAGTGGGACTACAAACGTACTGGCTCCAAGGTGTTCAGTTTCCAACGTGCTTATGGGGCAGGCGTTAAGAAGATTGCACAGTCTACCGGCATGCCCGAAGAAGAAGTGCAGGCCCTGGCCGATGGCGAGAACGCACGGTACCCGGAAATCGAACCGTACTTCGAGAACAAAGCAGAGGAGATTCGGAAGTCCCGGATACCCACAGGACTGATTGTGCAGCATCCGGAAATCCGTGGGTTACAGATACAACTCGGTAAGGGATACAGCCGAACGCCCGACGGGAAAATCTACTGCTACCGGGAACACCCAAGCCCGAAGTGGTTGATCGAACGTGGTGGCCCTCGTGCTGGCTTCATGCCCACGGAAATAAAGAACTACGAAGTACAAGGCACAGGCGGGGAGTTCGCTAAAGCAGCGATGTGGCTATCCGTCCGAGCCTTCTATCATTATCGCAACTTCGACGGCAAGGCCCTGCTAGTTAACCAGGTCCACGACGCCGAGTACGCAGATGCCCACAAATCCGTCAAAGCCAAGGCTGCGGCCCTTCTTCATGTTTGCATGGAGGAGGCCAGCACGTTCCTGGAATGGTGGTTCAAGTGGGAACTTCCCCTGGGTGTACCGTCCGAGACGGTGTGGGGTAGCAGCATGGCCGAGGAGTCCAAGATTGATTCCCCGGTGTTTCACAAGGCAGTAGACGCACTGCGGCCCTGGGTGCGTAAACGATTCATTGGCAACCATCAACCATCCTGGGCATAAGGCCCACCCTTCGCAATCGCTATCACGAGGATTCCATGAGTAAATTCAATATCCAGAAGGCCATCAGCAAAGCCGCCAAGACTACCAACCTGAACGAGGCCCGTACAGGTGGTGGTGGCGACTACACCCCACCCGCTACAGGCGTACCCGGTGTACGGTTCGTCGCCTACGTCGAGCTTGGTGCCCAGGTAACTAAATGGCAGAACCAAGAGCGTATTCAGAACCGCGTCGAGCTTGTGTTCGAGCTGCACGGTAAGAAGTGGCCTCTGTCCGAGAGCGGACAACCGCAGCGTATCACCGTAAAAATGTCAGCGCCGAAGCCGGGTCAGCAGCCGCACGTCAAGAGTACCTACTACAAGGTGTTCAAGGCCATGAACTACGAAGGCACTGCGAAGCATTTTGCAGAACTCCTGGGTAAGGACTACGTGGCAACTGTGTATCACCGTCAGGATAAGAGGGACGAAAAGAAGGTATACGCACAATTAAACGACCCCAATATTGAAGGCAGCTTGCCCTCAATCCGCGCCCCGTTTGTTGAAGACGAGGACGGCGAACCGCGCCGTCGCAAGGTTCCCGAGGCTGTTGGTCCACTCCGATTGTTCTTGTGGGAGTACCCCGATGCCGACCAGTGGGCCAGTATCTACCTGGAAGGTACCTACGATGATGGCCGATCCAAAAACAAATGGCAGGAGGCAATCATGGCAAGTCCTGACTTCGATGGAAGCCCGGTCCAGGCGATGCTGATGGGGCTGGATGACGACGAGGATGACGACGTAGAGGAGGCCAAGGCACAGGCCAAGTCGCGCAAGGAGAAAGACAAGCCTGAGCCGGAATCCGAGGATGACGATGACGACTACGACGGCACCAATGACATCCCCACGGATGACGAACCAGCGTTTGAAGCTGACGATGACGAGGATGCGGAACCTGAACGAACAAAGAGTGTGCAGGGCAAGACTCCCCGAACGAAAAACGCACAAGTCAAACGCGAGGGTACGACCAAAAAGGCACCCGCGTCCGAGCCTGCGGACGATGATGACGACGACCCCCTGGGTGACTTGACGGACGACGAGGACGAGTAGTGACCCAGCCCGCGTGGCTGCGCAAAGCAGCCGACCGGGCAGCACACGGTAGTCCATTCCCCGAAAAACCTGAACCACTGGAGGAGGTAGTGCCGGGACGAGTCGCGCTTGTAGACGGTGACTACCTGGCCTACTTCGCCAGTGGCGGGGACAACATGCGTCTGGACGTGGCCCGCAACGTGGCCGTGTCCCGCATGGAGACTGTCAAAGAGCTGTCCGGCGCAGAAGCCGTACACATGCACCTGACTAGTTCAGGCAGCACGAAGGGTGATCGGTACCTTTGCGCAGTGACCCAGCCGTACCAGGGTCAGCGCAAGGGCGCATCCAAACCGAAGAACTGGGAAGCCGTCCGGGAGTTCCTGGACACTGCCCCCGAGTCCAGGCTAGGGGTCAAGCGGATCGTATGGCTAGACCGCGAGGCCGATGACGGGATCGCGCTTGCCGCATACACATCCCTTGATCCTGTAACCCAAGTGGTGATCCACACGGCGGACAAGGACATGCGAATGCTTCCGGGTCTACACATTTCATGGACTGACTACTTCCGCACCGAGGTACCCAAAGGGACCTACGAGGTGATTGGGGATGACGGTCTGGTGTACGGGCATAAGTGGTTTTGGATGCAAATGATCATGGGCGACACGGCGGACCACATTCCAGGGCTGCCCCGGTGGGGCGAAGGAAAAGCCCTCAAAACTCTAGCCGGTACCACTTGCAACGAGGAGGCATACGAAGCCGTAAAGGGTGCTTACGAGAAGGTAAAAGGCGACGCCTGGGCCGACTACTTCTGTGAGCAAGCAAGCCTCCTGTGGCTACGACAGAGCTTTGAGGTCCACGACTTCATCCGTGTTCTTCCGAAGTCAGCCGTCAGGGAACTGAGTGTGTCAATTCAACGACTCGTAGCACGAGTAAGGAGTGAGCGTGCGGCGCTTGACCGCCTCAATGCTGAAAGCGGCACGGCTTAAACAGCTTGCATTGCAAGGGGGCAAGTCCCCCATCACAGGGCTACCTATCACGGACCCTGTATATGACCACTGCCACAAGACCGGGATGTTGCGGGCAGTTCTGAACCGATGGGAGAACTCGATTCTAGGCCGCTTGGAGAACTGGGCGAATCGCCTGGGGGGTGGGGTCGATCCTATCGCGTTCTTGCGGGGAGTCGCGGACTACATTGAGTTCCACCAGAAGTACCCCTCGAACATTTTGCATCCTACCTACAAAACCGAAGCCGAGAAGCGCGACCTTCGGAACAAGAGGGCACGCGAAGCGCGGCGTAAAGCAAGGGAAAGCGTATGACAACCATATCTATCACCATCAATGACGACGGCGATGACATTACCACGCAAGCATCTTTTAGCGAGGCCATTTCCCCCGCTGAACCATCGCATGTACTGGGAGTCACGCTGATGGCCGTAATTAGAGCGTTCGGTACGGACGCTGCTGCCACGATCCAAGCGGTTCATGCACTCGTCTCCGACATTTTCCCGGAACCGCCAAAGGTGGTCCACTGATGCACACCCTAATGACTAAGGCGGTGAAGACTCACGCCGGACCCGTCAAGATAACCTGCCTCCAGTTCAAAGAGCAGTTCGGCGGAATGATCGAGTATCGAGCAGAGTACAGCGCCCAGGATGGGAAGGTTATACGTGCAACCGTAAGGTACTCCCCGCACTCCTTTGTTGGTCGTGATGATGCCTACCAAGAAGCAGAACGGACGTTACTGAACGTCATCGCAGCACGTAGCTTCCGGGAAGTTGCTTGACAGAAAAGAAACAGCCCCGAATCCTTTGCTTGGACATTGAGACAAGCCCCATCCTGGCTTATGTCTGGTCCCTCTGGAAGCAGAACGTTGGCTTAAACCAGATTCGAGAGGACTGGTGCATCCTGTCCTTCTGTGCGAAATGGTTGGGTGATCCGAACATCATCTACCACGACAACAGCCGTCGCAAGAACGTCGAGGACGACTCGCACTTGCTACGCAAGTTGTGGAAGCTCCTGGACGAGGCTGACATTGTGGTCGCTCAGAACGGAGTCAAGTTCGACGCTCGAAAGATCAACGCTCGATTCCTCCTGAACGGTATGTTGCCCCCTTCTCCTTACGTCATCGTGGATACGATGCAAGCGGCGAAGCGACATTTCGGGCTGACCAGCAACAAGCTGGAATACCTGACAGACAGACTCTGCACGACCAAGAAGCGCAAGCACAGCAAGTTCCCTGGATTCGAGTTATGGCGGGAATGCTTGGCACGGAACCCCGAGGCGTGGGAAGAAATGCGCCTCTACAACATTGATGACGTTGTATCCCTTGAGGAGCTGTACCTGATCCTCCGTCCGTGGATCGACGGTCATCCAAACGTTGCCAACTACTCCGAACCAGACAAGCCCTCCTGTCCCAAGTGCGGTAGCGACAAAGTGACGCAGCGCGGGTATCGACATACCCAGGTAGGACGCTACATCCGCTACCACTGCGGGAACTGTGGCGGCTGGAGCAGGGGACGTGTCATGCAGAACTCGAAAGAGCAGCGCAAGAACCTTCTTATCAACTGAGGAAAATGGCGAAGATTATTGGTATCACTGGCCTTGCCGGTGTCGGGAAAGATACGCTTGCACGCTTCATGGCGGCACACATCCGCGACACTCACGGCGAGGTAGTCACACTAGCTGGATTCGCTGACCCGATCCGTGCGGTGTCAAACTCGATGGGTCTGGACCCATTCACCCGAGCCACGAAAGAGGTCAAAGTAACTATCAGTCTGGACGTTTTCTGCGACAGCCTCCAGGCCGCCATAGACTACAACCTTTCCGGCCGCATGAACTGGTCCGAACGGCAGCAACTGTTCGTACTTACCATCGACAACGTGCGTAAGTTCGTCTCGCCTCCTGTGGGCACAAGCCTTACTGAGTACATCAACATCAGCCCCCGAGAGTTCATGCAGATACTCGGGACAGAGGGTGGGCAGGCTATCCGTAAAACACTGTGGGTGGATCTACAGCACGGCTATTGGCGATCGCTGGACGGGATTGTTCTCGTCACAGACTTCCGGTTCGATCATGAAGTCCCAGCCCTGGATCAAATAGTCGTCGTGACACGTCCTGGAATCACTCGGGTCAACAATCATAAGTCAGAAGACCTTCCCGAGGAATTGACGATCCTACCTACAGATAAGTACGAGGGCCGACCCGTCGCCTATGTACACAACCGGGGCAGCATGGAGCATCTGGAGAGCTTGGCCGTCTCGTTGGCATCAAACCTTGTGCGTGGTCCTGTAAAGGGATGATAGCGACCAATTCCCAGGCTCCGGCCTGGGACGCTTATCAGGCTGCAAAAGAGCAGGCCGCATACAACGCATTCAGTGACCTTATCTGGATCGCGTTAGAAACTGGAAACCGGGCACAGGCCCAGTCAAGGTATCAGGAGGCGAAGGAGGTGCTACGGGACGAGTCCCTTGCCGACCTTTGTGATATGGCTAAACAGGAATTTTCCGTAACGCTGGATTGATTCAGTCTCAGGTTGAGCTGGAGAACGCGGCATTACAGATCAACCGCGAGAAAATCCGGCAGAAGTTTGAGCAGAATGAGAGTAAAGGGCGGGCGAATGAAAACGCATACGCGCAGCCACTTTACCGTAGGTACGTCTTAGCTTTGCAGGACATGATTCAGGGGGAGGTAGCAGAGGGGCTATCTCGTGCAGGACGACGTAAGGCCCACATCGCTTTACTCAAGCCGTTGGACCCACTAGCGGCTGCGTTTATAGCCGTCAGGTTGACAATCGTATCCCTGATGACGGACACCGAGCCTACTGCCCGTAACCTCGCGTCTGTCATTGGACGCGGGATGCACCGAGAACTCGTCCTGAACGTCTATGAACACATAGCACCCGACTTGTTCTATGAGGTTACGCACGACTTGGAACGTCGCAAGTCCAAGTCCGACCGCCACAGATACAACGCGCTCATGGGCGCTGCACGTAACCGTGGAATTAGGGACTCGCTACCTACCTGGAAGCAGACGGACAGAGAACAACTCGGCATGTGGTTCATAGAGGCGCTTCGAGTCCTAGGACTGATCGAGGTCCATAGGGTCCGGGAAATAGGCTTATCGAAGGTACGAGAAGTACTCAGGGTCAATTTCACTTGTGAGGCGGAGCGTCTGATTGACCGGGTGAAAGAACTGGTCGAGGTGAACACGCCAATCCTGCAGCCGTGCATCGAGCCTCCAAAGGACTGGGTGGCGTTCAATGACGGCGGTTGGCATACGGCGGGGATGCGGAGACTCATGCCCTACTGTGTCAACATTCGCCGTGTCCGCAACGTGGACCTCCTGGACCAGATCAAGGAGTCCGATCTATCCGAGCGAGTTCTTCCGGCTATCAATCATCTGCAGCGCGTGCGCTGGGCCGTTAACAAGGAAATGCTTGAAACGGTCCGAGACATCGCCCGGTCGTCATTAGACCTGGAGGAAGTACTGTCCGAGAAAGGCCCGGACGCACCCGAGCGCCCTGAGTGGTGGGAGCCTAAGGGTGTTGAGCAGAAGTTGACGGAGGCACAAGAGGCAGAGATTAAGCAGTGGAAGCGAGACATGGCCCGGTGGCACACGGAGCGTAAGCTGCGCGGCCAACGGTGGGGCCGCTTCAAAATGGCGACGGACATTGCACAGAAGTTCAAAGACTACGAGGCAATCTACTTCGTCTATCAGGCTGATTTCCGGTGTCGTTTATACGCGCAGACCATCGGTCTAAACCCTCAGGGATCAGACATCCAACGGGCGCTACTGCACTTCGCCGACGGGAAGCCTCTGGACACGCCGGATGCTGTCCGCTGGTTCAAGATCAATGGTGCCAACAGGTACGGGCACGACAAGGTTCCATTTGATGACCGTATCAAGTGGGTGGACGAGAATGATCGTCACATAATCGAGTTCGCAGACGATCCAGTGGGACACTCGGATTGGGTGAGTGCTGATCAGCCTCTGCAGTTCTTGGCTTGGTGTAAAGAGTACGCAGCTTGGCGTAGACAGCCAAATACTTTTCTTTCACGTATACCTGTGGGGCTTGACGGAAGCTGCAACGGTCTACAACACTTCTCCGCCATGCTCCGGGACCCTGTGGGTGGTCAAGCTACGAACCTTGTCGCTTCACCAAAGCCCAATGACATATATGACCAAGTAGCTAAGGTTACTTCGGAGAAGCTGGCAGCACTGGTTGAGACTGATTTATCCGACCGGGACCGGGAGTTCCGTAGGTTATGGCTTCGACATGGGATCAACAGGTCCCTGGTCAAGCGATCCGTCATGACTCTGCCTTACGGGTCTACAAGGTTCTCGTGCTCGGAGTTCATTGTTCATGACTACCTACGTCATGGATTGGCTATCGAGTTCGATCCGGCACAGTACACAGCGGCAGCTAACTTCTTGTCCCACATCGTATGGGAGTCCATCCAAGAGGTTGTCGTAGCGGCGTCAGCAGCTATGTCCTGGCTCCAGCAGTGTGCCCGGACCATCATCAAGTCGGGTGCCGAACAGATAAGGTGGACTTCTCCAAGTGGGTTTCCGGTTGTTCAGGTCTACAACGAGAAGGAGGAAATTCAGATACGGACCAAGCTGTTCGGGGGTAGTCGGATCAAGGTACATACCGAGAAGGATGCACCTCGACAAGCCGGACATAAGAACGGGCTGGCACCCAACTTCGTTCATAGTATGGATGCAGCTCACCTAGTACTCACGGTGAATGCCTGCGAGTCGGAAGGGATCAACGCTTTAGCCATGATCCACGATGACTACGGCACTCATGCTGCCGATACACAGAGGCTTTATGAACTCATACGTAAAACGTTTGTGGGCATGTACGAAAAGTACGACCCGATCAGCGATTTTTACCGTCGCTACGATGGTTTACCTGCGCCCCCAAAGAAGGGAAGCCTTGACCTCAAACAGGTCCTGGATAGCCCGTATTTCTTCGCTTGACGTAAGTAGTCATGGTGAGTGCCAAATGAACTCGGGTGTATCGGCACCCACCATGACGCAAGATAAGGGATTGGAGCCAATGAACAAGAATGAAGTGGTACTGCATCGCTTGAGTCCGGAAGCGTACCGCGCCATAGAGAAAGCGGTAGGAGGTGCGGCAGAGCCGTTTGTCTCTTCCACCACGACTGACTTACAGGCTGGACAGCAGATCGGGATTCAGAGGGTACTCAAGGTATTACGTGACGGATTCGTTATTACTCCCTGACCAGTGGGACCGATTCCACTGGGCCGCAGTCCACGCAGCGGCGGTGAAAGTCTATGAGCAACATAAAGGCCATCCGTACTACGCAGACGCTAAAAGCCCATCCACCATCTACCGCCAGATAATTACTGGGGAGATTAAAGCAGCCATAGTCGGCAAGTTCTTGATCGTCTATGAGTACGGCCCTTCACCCCTTCTCTCGTCAAACATCCTGTTCGAGGTCATTGTCGTTCGACTGGGATCGCTTCCCGGCGACCTCTCGGTAATCCCCAAAGCACTAGAGGCTTTGGCCCGGCTTCATGACTGTAAGCATGTGGTAGCGGGGAACTCTATCCGCCATCGGGCGCTCGACCGGGTGTATGAGCGAGGTGGGTTTAAGCCCCTCGCAAGGCAACTAATGAAGGAGGTCCTTTAATGGGCAGTGTAGTTAAGAAGGTTGGAAGCGTAGTAGGCAAGGTATTCGGTATTGATCCGGGCGGAGAGGCTGACGCGATCCGCGACGCGGCGGAGAAGCAGGCTGAGGCAACCCGCAAGGCGGCAGAAGAACAGGCCAAGGCAGCCCAGGAAGCGGCGGCGCAGCAGGTGAATCTGGTGCGGCAACAGTCAGCGGCTGCAGCGGCAGCTCAGGCCGCGAATATCAATCAGGCAACGGTTGCGGCGCAGCTTGCAGAGGAGGCGAAATCCCGCCCGGTTGAAGACACAAGCCCGGACATTACGGCACCGGATGCTCAGGATACCGAACAAGCCCGTCGTCGCTACCGAAGTGGTAGTTCGTCACCACTGGGCGGATCGTCCTCGGGTGTCGGAATCAAACTGTAAGGATTCGGGATGTTAGGCGCAATGATTCTCGAAAATAGATTGCGTGCCCGGAGTGAACAACAGGCTGAATTGGAACGTCAGAGATTTGAGGGTCCCCCGACAGGAGTTGTCCCACAGATTCACTTGGCGGTTCCAGGTGATATGCCTGTCGCTAACGTGTCGCCCGGTGCCCCAGCTCCGACGGAGGAACTGGGAATCCCTCTTACAACGGGAGGTCCTACGGCCCAGCAGAGCCAATTTGATGATCGCGATCCCCGCAAACGCAACGGCATAGCCGGGGTGTCCATCGGTGGAACTCAAGGTGGAGTAGGTATCCGCCTGTAATGCGTTCCCACGTCAAGGAAGCATGGGAAGCCGCCGAGGGCAAACGGCGGCCATTGGTGACACGCTGCGAGAAATACGCGGCGTTCACCATCCCAATAATCTGCCCCACGGACGGTTACAACCAACAGAGCACGGAACTCCAAACGGATTACCAGTCTGTTGGTGCATTGGCCGTCAACAGCCTAGCAAACAAACTGATCCTCGCGCTGTTTGCCCCTAGTCGTCCTTTCATGCGCTACGAAATTCCGGCAGGTATTTCGGAGGAACTTGGTGTCGCAGTGGGACAAATCCAGTCCCTACTGGCAACCGCCGAGAAAGACAGTATGCGTCTTCTGGACCAGATGGCGACACGGCCTCGACTATATGAGGTGTGCCGGCACTTGATTGTCACTGGCAACTGTCTTTTGATCCTCGGGAATGACCGGGAAAGCCCTCTCCGCGTACTTGGAATCAAGAAGTACACGGTGAAGCGCAGCATGAGCGGGAAGGTGGTGGACATCATCATCAAGGAGGTGGTGTCGTTTGCAGAGCTAGAGATTGAGGTTCAACAATTACTGAACCAGCTCCCCGCCTATAAACACATGAATCCGGAGGACCCCAGAACATGTCAGGACGTGACATGGTTCACGCGAGTCCAGCTCCAGGGAGACGGCAGGTATCACGTCACGACGTATGTGGATGACGTTGCATTACCGGCCAAATATAACGGGGTGTACTCACCCGAGGAGCTTCCATACCGCCCGCTGACCTGGGAATTACCCGATGGGCAGGACTATGGGATCGGATTAGTAGAACAGTGCGCCGGGGACTTCATGGCCCTATCGGCACTGTCCGAAGCTGAATTGAAGGCAGCGATTCTGGCATCTGAGTTCCGGTGGATCGTGAACCCAGCAGGCAACACACAGCCTGAGGACCTTATGGAAACCGAGAATGGTGCCGCCATTCCTGGGGTTAAAGACGACATCATTGCTTTGTCAGCCTCCGGTGCCGGTGTAGCCCACGGATTGCAGCTCATGGATACCGTGCTGGCTAAGTACGTCAATCGCATAGGCCGAACATTCTTGCTCGGATCAAGTGTGATCCGCGACGCCGAACGGGTTACTGCAGAAGAAATCCGTATGCAGGCTCAAGAGCTTGAGACTTCCCTAGGCGGCGTGTACTCCCGGCTGGCCGTGGACTTCCAGCTCCCACTGGCCTATTGGTTGGCCCGTATGTCCGGTGTCTCCCTAGGGGATACTGGAATCCGTCCAACCATCATCACGGGTCTGGATGCACTCTCTCGAAACGCTGACCTAGAAAATCTCAAGTTATGTATCGTGGATATGGCGCAGCTCCAGGCCGCGATGCAGGGACCGTTGGAGTTCGTACTTAACGCGACTGCCATTGCCGATGCGATTTTCGCTGGTCGCGGGGTTGATCCGAAGCTATACGTGAATCCACCCGAAGTACAGAAACAGCTTATGGCCCAGCGGCAGCAACAACAATTAGAGCAGGCAGTCGCTGGCCCCGTCGCGGGTGCAGCAGCGCAAGCTCAACAGTAAGGAAATGAATGACGACCGAGACTCAAGAAGCGACAATTCCTGCAACGACCCAAAACCCGTCCACCCCAGCGGCTACTGCCCCTACGCAGGGTGGCCCTGTTCAGGCTGCGACTCCTGCTGCGCCTGTCAAAGCAGCCCCTGCCAATGTGGAAGGGGAGGGGCAACAACCGGCCCCGGAGGGTGTTTCTAACGAGTATGAAGGCATCTTTGGTGCATCCACTACCTACGAGTCCACAGGTAATGAGAACCTAGACACTGTTCTCAAGTGGGCCGGACAGCTCGGCTTGGACATTGATACATGTCCGGAAATGCAGGCAGCCGCGAAGGGCAATTTCGGTCCCATTAAAGCGTTGTTAGCCTCGAAACAGATTCCAGGTGCCGACGCTTACATTGCTCTGGCCGAAGCTGGGTACCGAGAGGCAGTGGCAGCAATGCAGGCTAAGACGGAAGCTGTGCAGCGGATTGTGGTCGAAGCGGCTGGCGGCGAGGAACAGTGGGCCGAGGTATTCGAGTGGGCCAGACAGAACGCGGACCCCGAAGAAAAAGAAATGATCAACGCCGCGTTCGAGCGTGGTGGCTTTGTGGCCGAGGCCGTTGCCCGCGCCTTGGTGAGTAACTACTACGAGGCGACGGGCGCGTCAGCTCCTCCTCGTGCGACCCCTGTGAGGGCTACAGCGGCTACACAACCGGCGGGTAATCAGTACGGGCCTCTGTCTCCCAAGGAATACGCGGAGGAGGTTCATAAACTCCGCCTGTCTATGCGCGGTAAGCCCATTGAGGGCACGCCTGAGTACCGGGCACTTCAAGCACGCCGAATGGCATACAGATAAAAACTAAAGCCTCGCTGACTGGGCCTCCTTCGGGAGGCCCTTTTCGTTTGTTCAGCGATTCGGCACCCACCATGACACACAGATCGGTGTGTCGCTTTCATGAGCCTAAAGCGTGGCAGTCAGTGACACGCCGATAAATAATTAGAAAGGAAATCTGAATGGGTGTAAGCGTTACTAATATCACGCGCCCCGGTGCCGTTCTCCAGACCGGCAACAACGCACAAATCGGTACGGCCCCGTCCGCTACCAACCCACTCGCCCTCCACATTGAGGAGTACGGCGGAGTGGTGGAGGGCACCATTGCCCGCAAGTCTATTGTTCGTAACTTTGTTCCCGTCCGCTCTATCCGAGGCACCTCGACAATATCCAACTTCCAAGTTGGTGAATCGACCCTCCAGAAGGTAACTCCGGGTACAGCCCCCGACGGTAATGTCGTTCAGGCGCAAAAGATCAAGCTGACCGTTGATACTCTTATCAATGCTCGTGCGATGGTCCCCCTCCTGGATGACTTCCAGAACTCCTACGACGCTCGTGCCGCTATTGGTATGGAGCATGGTAAGAAGTTCGCCAAGTTCATTGATCAGTCTTTCCTGATCCAGGCAGTCAAGGCCGCTAAGATCAGCAGCATGACAAACTATCCTGCTGGCTGGCAACCCGGCACTGTTAAGACGTTCAGTACTGCGGGCCAAGAGCTTGATCCTGCTGCCCTTGAGGACAAGTGCGCGGACCTGTTCGCGGACATGGAAGAAAAGGATGTTGACCCTCTGACGGATGACATTGTTCTTGTCCTCAAGCCCAAGGCGTATTACACGCTCTTGAAGAATGACCGTCTGGTCGATAAGAACTTCGTCCTGTCGGATGGTACGGAGATTCGCACGAAGTCCCTCGCTGTCTATGGCGTACCTGTCTACGTGTCGAATAACCTCCCCACTACGAACATCACAGGCCACTACCTGTCCAATTCAGGTAATAACAATGCCTATGATGGTAACTTTAGCAAGACGGTGGCCGTCGCGTTCTCGCCGCGTGCATTGCTTGCTGGTGAAACCATCCCCCTGACCCCGGACGTGTTCTACGATCCGATCACCAAAATGTGGTTCATCGACGCCCACACCTCATTCGGTGTGACGCCGAACAACCCCGCATTCGCTGGTCTGATCGAAGCAGCCTAAGTCCTACCAAATAGCCCGGTACCTACATGGTGTCGGGCTATTTTTGCGTTTATCAATATGCCCCGACCCTCTGCACTCGAAGTGTACGGTTGGGCTGTCAACAGGAGTACAGATGGCCGCAATTACACCACTTACCGTGGTCAATGCTTGCCTCAAATCTATGGGGGAAACCCCGCTGAACTCCCTGGATTCCGACCACCCGTATGTCCAAGCCGCACTCAATACTCTTGACGAGTCCAACGTAATCGAACAGGAGTTAGGTTGGTGGTTCAACACAGACTATGTGACTCTCCACGACGATCCGGGTAACGGGTCCGTGTACGTACCGGCAGACGCCCTCAACGTCGAGGCTGACGATAGCATGATCGTTCAACGAGGGAATCGTCTGTGGGACACAGGAAGGGCTACCTACAACATAGGCAGACCCGTATCGGTCAAACTGATCCGGGAGATTCCGTTTGACGACTTGCCAAAGAACGTCAAGCAGATGGTGTCGTTGCGGGCACAGTTAGACTTTCAAGCCGCCTACGATGCTGACGATGCCAAGTACCAGAAGCTCTACGCAGCTTACACGCAGGCATACAGTCGCGTGCGTCGTATGCACATCCGCAACCAGCAACTCAACATGTTCCATGCGCCCCGAATCCAGCGAATCCTTAGCGGTGTCCGTCCCAGTACCAGATTCGCAGCAGGCGTTATGTATCCGTATCGGGTCCGTTAGTGGCAAAGGTAGTATCAAGCTACGCCAGTCTGACCAGAGGCGTATCAGAACAGATTGCGCAGGACCGGCTTCCAGGCCAGAACTGGGAACAGGTAAACATGATTTCGGACCCTCGGCGTGGAGTAGCCCGCCGACACGGTTCCGTTACTTTGGACGAGAAGCCGCTCGGTATTGACCCTCTGACCGAAAGCCAGAAAGAGTACCTAAGGAACTACCGCGAATATAGCTTCTTCTCCGAGAACACAGAGTACAGTCTGGTGTACCAAGCAGCAGAGCGGCCCACAGGCGATTCCTTACCGTTTTGCTTTTGCCTAAACAAGGCGACAGGTAAGTTCTTGAATGTGGTGTACGAGGAGTCGAGTCCGGGAGCACTCGATCCTTGGCGTTATGGTGGACTGTCGGCGGTGACTACCGTTGGGCGCTACCTGATAATGGCGTCAAACAAGCTTGGACCGGGCTACACCACAAACGACCGCTTTGCGACGACTTCACAGCGGGCGGTAGCTTGGGTGCGCGGTGGTACGTACAACCGAACGTACACCATCACAGTGACACGAGCCAGTGACGGTCAGAACTTCACTGCGTCGTATACCACCATGACCTCCAGCTACCCGACTCTACTGGACACTTCGGACATCCCCCAAAGTGATCCGGAGTACCAGAAGAAGGTTAACGACCGGGTGAATGCGTACAACTCGGCCGTGAACAAGTGGATTGGTGACGCCTCCAATAGTATCCAGCCACAGAACATCGCTACTCAATTAGCGAACACTCTGTCTTCTGCAATGGGGAGTGGCGTTTCCCGAGTGGGATCAACCATTGTCCTGACAGGGGTGTCGCATGTATCCGTGTCTGACAATGGTGACGGGAGCATGTTCCGGGCGGTACACAACGAGGTTGATGACCCGGCGAAACTGTCCACAATTCATCTTGACGGAAAAGTTGTACGAGTCCGTCCACAGGGGACCGCCGAGGAGTACTACATGGTCGCAAAGCGTGACCAAGGTAGCGGCTGGGGGACAGTTACGTGGTCAGAGGGACCCGCACAGGTAGTGACCCCAGGGCAGGTGTTCGCCATTGGGACGGTGAGCGATGACGGACAATCTTTAATTATTGCGGATTCGCCTGCCCAACTCGCCAGTGCCACAGGGCTGGACGTGCCGGAATACGCGCCTAGTGTCGCGGGGGGCATAGACTCGAAAGGAGGGGTACCGTACTTCTTCGGTCGGCGGATAACCCTGCTGACGGTGTTCATGGACCGGCTTGTAATCGTGTCGAACGGGGTAGTGTTTATGTCCCGCGTCGGCGACTACTTCAACTGGTTCAGGGCCTCCATGTTGCGTCTTGATGACGACGATCCGTTGGAGGCGTATGCGCTTGGTGCAGAGGACGACGTAATTAGCCGAGCCGTGACGTATAACCGGGACCTGTTCATGTTCGGGGAACGGAACCAGTACACCATAAGTGGCAAGCAGCTTGTGACCCCTTCTACTGTGTCGATTGCGACTACAGCAGGTGAGAAGGGGGCAACTATGGCACAGCCAATTGTGGTTGGGAACTTACTGTTCTACGGGAAGTACGACAGCAGCCCCAATCAGAAAGGCCCAAGTCCATACTCGGCGAGTGTATCTCAGTTCCAGCTAGGTCTGTTTGAGGGAACTCCTGAGACGTACCTTGTCAGCCAGCAGCTCGACAAATACCTCCGGGGACGCCCAATCCAATTCGCTTCGCTACCGTCACCCTATACCTTGTTCTTGCGAACGGACGGAAATGACTACGGCCTCTACGTATATCGCTTCATAGATCAGCCCGGAACACAGAGTCGGGTCCATGATTCCTGGTCGCGTTGGGAATGGCATGAGGCAGTGGGACGCATTATCGGGATTACCTCCTACGAGGCGACCCTATTCGTCTTTACGATCCGCGAGAACGCCCAAGGGCCTTGGGTGGCGCTCGAACAATTCGTAGTGGATGCGGACCTGTCTGTTGACCCGTACCTGGATGCGAAACGTTCACCGGAAAACTATGCGGCAGGAACCGGCTTCTTCCGTGAGGATGATCCAACGGTATTGGATGATGTGTACGTTGTAGCGTCGCAAGGTTCCGAGGTGGCATTCTTGGGGGACCATATTAGCAACTTCGACAACTTCTACACGGACACACTCGACTCGGGGTCGAAGCCGGGACAGGTGGGCGTGGAGTTTGAAGGCTGCTTTATCCCCACTGCACCTTTTGTTCGTGACCAGAACGATAAGGCCCTTGTAAATGGACGCCTTGTTGTCAACAGGTACACCCTCTCAATCACGGATACATCCGGCATGGATGCATACCGACAAGACGCGGCAGGCTCGTTCCGGATGAAGGGTTTTAACGGGCGACGTGTCGGCCTGAGCAACAACTTGGTTGGGCGGCAGCCGGTGTCAACAGCCTATATCGACGTGGCATGTGGACGGGCCAACACCGAACACAAAATTGAAATCAAGACGCGCCGATGGCTGCCCCTCACTGTCTCCGCAATCGAGTGGGTAGGCCAGTTGTTCAACAATGCCCGACGGGTGTAAGGAGAAAGTATGACATGGGCATTAGCGGCACAAATGGTTCTAGGGTTCGGTACCTCGTGGTACCAATCCTATATCCAGAAGGCCCAGTTTGACGCGCAGAACATAATCAACCAAGCGAACGCAGATGCATCGAACCTGGTAAACAGGGCCAACGCGGACGCGGCTAACCAAGTCCGCACGGCCAACAATACGTTCGCTGCGGCTCAAGCAGCTTTACAAAATAGCCAACGTTCCATTGCGAACAGGGAAAAGCTGTCGGCATTTGGTGATCAGTGGACTGCGCTCGAAACGAATCAGAACCGCATCCTGGATGCGATGACCCGAGGGAAGCTGTCAGCACAACTGAAAGCTGCGGCCAACCTCGGGGCGCTTCGCGCTGAGTCCGCCGCTCGTGGTGTGGGTGGCTCCAGCGCAGCAATCATGCGTTCCGTGGCATCCCTTGCAGCGGGACATCAAGAGACTCAGCTTAGAGACAACGAGAAGTACGTAACCTACGACGCTCTCCTACAGAAGGCCGGTATGTTGCGTGCGAGTGTGAACAGTCTCGACCTCGGACAGAACTTAGCATCAATGGATTATGGAACCAACGTAGCCCCGCTGGTTCAAGCTCCGTTGAATCCTGGTGACTTCATAAGTCCGACCCGCACAGCGTTGCTTTCTACCCTTGTTCAGAACAGTGGGGACCTTGTAAGTCTGGCGGGGTCCTGGGGTAGTAAAAATGCCCTTCAAGGCATTAACACGAGCGGGGCGATAGGTGGAAGTTTGGGTAGCTCGTCCAACTTTAGCGCAACCACCCAGTACTTCAATATGGCTTAGGAGAATAAATGGCAGGTGACTACGGCCTGGACTCGAACGGTAAGGTAGTTATTCAAGAACCGGCGAACACAGGCACAGGCCCCGCTACCCGGCTCACTGGGGGCGGGGCTTCTTTTAGTGGGTTCGCGCAGGCGTCGCAGGCCCCCGGCTCCAACTTCGGGGCAATAGCTGATCCTACGCTCAAGACGCTGGATGCGCTCAACAAGCTCACCTCGGGCATGTTGCAGCCGCTTATTGAGGACGCAAAGAAGAAGCAGTATTTCGAGGGGATGGCCCAGGTCGCCCAGGGCAAGACACTGATCGAGATACAGAAGGAGCAGCCCTGGTACACGC
Source organism: Pusillimonas sp. (assembly GCF_044464525.1). Lineage (NCBI taxonomy): Bacteria > Pseudomonadati > Pseudomonadota > Betaproteobacteria > Burkholderiales > Alcaligenaceae > Pusillimonas > Pusillimonas sp. The sequence goes on along the minus strand of NZ_JBIQLE010000004.1, from coordinate 149,681 downwards.
GCATCTTTGGTCCGTCGGCCACTGTGCAAGGTGCCCAGGCAATGACCCTCATGGGGGCTATGAATCAGGCCGAGGCACAGTTCTACCAGGAACTTCCCAAACTAGCACAGCAGCCGCCAGACGTAGCCCGCGCATTCCTGGTTCAGCAGGCGGCAGAGCTAAGTAATACCGGCGATGCTGTAATGGACGCCATGCTCCAGGCGAAGCTGGCCGAGCAGTTCGGGCCAATGATGAACGCTCACATGAAACAGCATTACAAGTATATCCAGGAGCAGAATAATCTGGCCTTCGGGAATAACTTGATGACTGCGGGGGATGCTTACCAGCAGAAGCTAGGACAGACTGGGTTCTTCACGCCTGAACAGCTTGAAATGGAGAAGATTCGGGCAGTAGAGGCGTTCACTCCCTTAGAGGGTATGGAGCATGACGCTTGGCAGAAGGCCACGGCCCAGGCGCTAACTGCCAACATGATGAAGGGCAACTTCGGTATTGTCGAGGCATTCAAAGAAACCGACCTGTACCAAAAGCTCCCGCTCAATGTCCGTACTCAACTGGAAACACAGGTAGAACCCTATGCCGCGCAGTGGGTCCAGAGGAACCTCCCGGCGTTCCGGCAAGATGCATATGACTTGGTGAGCCTTGAGCTTGCTCTGTCACAAGGCACAGGTCCTCAAACACTGGAAGCCCTGGATGCATGGATCGAGGTTGCAAATGAGAAGTGGGCCGTCGAGTCCGGCTCCAGTGAACCGCGATTTAACAACAATCAGCGTGCGGCACTGGTGGCTGCATGGCACAAAGGACAGTTGTTCCGGGAGAAGCAAGAGGCTGCTGCTAGGGCACACGCCGGGAAGATGGAGGCTGAGTACCAAGATGCTGCGGCTCAACAGACTGCGGCGTTGTTTGCTGCGAACAACAACGGGGCGCTACCTCCGAACCATAGCAAGATTGCCCCCGAGAACGTCCAATCCATATACCGCAAGGTACGAGAGGACCTGGAGCAAGCGGGCGACCAATCAGGTTTGAATAACTGGTTGGGCAAGCTGGCCGTTGTATCTAACAACGGAAGCAAGTGGCTGGACCAGGACCTGTCCATGCGTATGACTACCTCTGCCAATAATTTCTTGCAGCAGGGTATTGCGGTGTCGGACGAAATGCTCCGGGACTTACAGTACATGCACGCTATGGCCCAGGCACCCAACGGACTTGCTGGCCTCGCCAACTATATTGGAGCCACTAACGCAACCAAGATGACGGCATTGATTAAGTCCGGGGTGGATTTGTCAGACCGTGACGCCTTGGATACGGTGCGTGTGAGCATCGCTCGGGGTTGGGAGGCCGATCCAACAGCGAAGGATCGTAAGGCGGTTCTGCGGTACCTGGAGGGGGAGGACACGTTCCTACAGCGGAACTTACCCATCTTCGGGACCGGGGCATTGACCGGCTACAACCTAAACGAGCCAAGCAAGCAGCGTCTCGGCGAGCTACTTGCTCCTACTGCCGCCCGTCTCGTCAAGGGTAATGGCTTGTCGATGGAGGAGGCTATACCTCTGGCATTCAGCCTCATGTTTGGCAATTCCTCCAAGATTGACTACGTGGACGGTTCCTTCACCGAGCCTAATCCGGCCTCTGAGTTCAGAAGTATGTTCTCGGTAGTGTCAGAGAAGGCCAACGTCCAAAGCCAAGCCTCCGAGGACTATCAGAAGGCGCTGACCAATGTAATCGACAAGGCGATGGCCCAGGCGATTGGCAAGGTCCCGGTCGATATGTCTAAAGACCTGACGAGCGTTGACCGCCTAGGGAACCGTGTCGCGGGTATAGCAAACGATGCATTGTCACTCCTCACTCCCTTTACCGGGAATGTGGACGTGTTCGACGCTCGTGGTCGGATGCAGTCCGATCCAGACAAGTTTGATCCATCCGATTACGTGACTGCGACGGTGACTCCGATTGACAGCGGAGTTCTGCAAGTTCATCGAATCCCGCGCAATCCGGGACCAGATGCGCGTCCGGTGACAGTGGTAATCACAGCGGATCAGGTCATTGCTGAGTTAGAGAGCCTGTACAAGACTCGCGCTGAGTGGCAGAGACAAGTACGTGAGACTCAACACGACCCTTACCCGCACTTGTCGGAACAGTACAGATAACTGAGTGAGCAGCCCAGGCGAGGTTCTTTTGAGCCTCGCCGCCGGTGCTCACTGTCAACCAAAAAGGTGTCATGGATTACAACGCATTTAAGAAACTGCCTTTTGACGTGGCCTTACAGGAGGCCGCTAATTACTCGGGATTTACCGTCGAGGAGTTGGTAGGAGTTTGGGATACCGAATCCGCGAGGGGGCTAAACAAAGGCCCTTCAAAGGCAGGTGCGCTTGGTGACTTTCAGATTATGCCCACGACCCAGGCAAGCCTGGAGCAGCGATTCAATGTCAAGTTCGATCCGATGGACTTTCACGACTCCCTGTTTATGGGTATGGAAGTTCTACGGGAGAACTTAGCGCACTTCAAGAACAAGGTAGATGCTCTACGCGCTTATAACGGCGGGTGGGACCCTGCGAAGTGGGATAACCCGGAGACGGCAGCCTACCCCGCCAAGGTATTGGGTAGCAATCATCCGGAGTTGCTGGAGGTCTATGCCGCAACGGACAAGCTCCCAGCTTTCACGCAATCCAGTCGTCGCCTCGCCGCGCTGAATGAAAGCGGTATTGTGGACACTAGCGAGGCAGCCTTGCCTCCGACATTACCCGAAGTGGAGTTTGAACCACTCTATCCGGAAACAGCACGTCGCCTCGCGTTGGAGCAGCAGCGGGCCGGGTTTGCTGAGACGGCTCTTGACTCGATGATCTACAACACCATCACAGGGAAGATGATCGAGGTCAGTCAGCGCGGGGAGTTTGATCCCGAGTTCAACGCGATGTCCGAGGAGAACAAACAGCGCATCCAGGCTGCGGGTTTATACGGCAACGACATGATGATGGATTACGTCATAGGTGCCCGTAATGCAGACGACTTCGCGGAGCGGTTGACCATCGCCCAGGAGCGTGTTGACCTGTTTCGACGAGCTGCGAATAACCCCGGCTATGGACCCGGACTGGGTATGTTGCTCGGCAGCATGGCGGACCCCGTTGGAATTATGGCCTCGTTGGGAACCGGAGCGGCGGCGGCAACCGCGTTACGCAAGGCGGCTCAGATAGGCCGGGCGGCGACGATTACGCGGGCGGGTGCTGCGGGCGGCATTGAGAACGCCGTATTTGGACAGGTCTTGGAAACGGCTGACAACCAGCGTTTTAGCTGGTCCACACTCTTGCAGGATGCCTCCTTGGGAGCAGCAATGGGAACGATTGGTGGCCTCATGGTTCGCAGTGATGGTCGCCTGTATTCCGACCCCAGTGTCGAGGTCCCTGACGAGTTTCGTCCAATGTTGTCAGCGGCTGCACGAGCCGTGCAGTCGGCGACAGATAACGTTTCCCAACGGATTTGGGATTCGAGCCTGACAGGTTGGGATAAGGTTCCGCGATGGGACGGCAGTGTATCCACCAACATCGCAGACTTTGGGGGACCTGAATTAAGTCTGATTGGACGCAAACCAATCCAGAAGCGAGTGGACGAGTCAGGCGAAGTGACTTTCGAGGGTATACCGGAAGAACCGCGCTTGGCCCCCGCAAACGCTTTCAACTCGCGGTTAGGCTACAAACCAGAGCCCACTCTGAACAGTCGTGCATATCGGGACCTGCATCAACAGGGTGTAATTACCGAGCTTCGCAGTGCAGACGATCTGGCGGCAGTATCCAGCTACCAGAGACAGCACGGTAGCCCGATCCCTGATGACGCGAAGGCTGTGTACATCCCGCACGATGACCGTGTGTATGTGTTCCGCGACCGACTAACCCCCGAGGAAATTAAGAACCCGATGGGCCTCGTCATGCACGAGGTAGGTGTTCACTATGGCCTGGAACGTGCCGTGGGCACAGAAACCTACGGGCGCATCATGAAAATGCTGGAGGACTCCAACGATGTACGCATTCAGTCGGCCCTCCGTGCAGTACCGGGTGACACGCCGGATCACCTTCGCCTGGAGGAGGCGCTAGGTTATCTGGTAGAGAAGCATCCAGACCTACCGTTGGTCAAGCGCATTATCTCGGAAGTCCGCAACTGGTTGCGCGAGAACGTCCGGATATTCCGGGGCCTAGCCGTGAGCGTCGAGGATGCAATCGCTTATGTCAAGGGTTCGGTTGAACACGCCCGCACCTACGGCAGAACACGCGGGGACACGGTGCGCAATAGCAACGATATGCTGTTCTCGAATGATGCCCTGGCAATGGCAGCGCGTTACTCTCGCAGCCCAGGAAGTGTCAGCACGCTCCCACTAAGCGAACGCGAGAAGGCTATTTTAAAGGGCCTCCAAACGGTTAACGCCCGGATCGACCCGAACATGGCCGGGCAGATTGCCCGTAGTCAGAAGTTCTTGGAATCCCGTCCCGACTTCATGAAAGGCTGGGATAACTGGGCGGTGTCTCCTGGCGTTGCTATGTCCGCAAGCCCGAACGAACTAGCCCGCAAGACAGGGGCGATGTTCTTCGAGAACTCACTGGGCAGCGCGGGGCGACCCGAGGACGGTTCCGTAGCGATCCACTACGACCTACTGTACCGCTCCTATCGTGACACGACGCTGGAGCAGATCAAGCGGATTGCTACCCCGTTGATGACTGCCCAGGAAAAAGTGGATCATCTACTTGGTGGTACCAAAGGGATGCGCCGCCTGTCTACGGAAGTGGCAGAGGAGCGCCTGCGTCACCGGATGGCGATCCAGCAGGGCCGTAAGTACGTTTCCAGCGCACCCGAGGGCATACGCAAGTTGGCGAAGGTCCTGGACGACCAGATGTTCAAAATGGTAGATGACGGTCGGGCCTACGGGTCAACGTATGCGGATAAGGTGTTTGGTTCGGGGGTTGTTGGGTTCATGCCTCAAACCTGGGATTGGCGCAAGTTCCATGCAGCACAGACCACTGACCCGGCAACGTGGGAAGCGTTGCGGAAGAACTTCACCCAGCAGTACATCGAGAAGCAGATTGATCCAGTCATGGCCGAACTCGCGGCTAAGGGTGCTGACCCAGCGGAGGTGGATGCTGTTCGGGCACGCCTGATGGAGCAAATCGAGCATCAAGTGAACATGCGTCTGCAGGAGTCAGTCCGTGACCCCAACAGCCGTACAGCGATGGATACTGGCAAGTTCGAGACGATGGCCGCTGACTTGATGTACGAGAACTTCCAAGGGCAGAACGTGACCCGCGATGTCGTACAGCAATTCCGAGAAATCCTCGCGGACCACATCAATGACCGTTCCCGTACCGAGTTCGACTTACTGCGCGAAGTTGACGGGGTGCGCCTCCTGGACTTCGTGGAACACGACCTCGTGACCACTGCATCCCATACCGCACATCGCTTCGCTGGTCAGAACGCTATGGCGAAGCGTGGGTTTAAGGACTATGCGGACTTCGAGGCGCTGATTACCCTGCTGACCAAGACAGGGGCACGTCCCATAGACATCGAACTAACCCGCTTCGCAGGAAGGGCGTTCGGCTTTCAGCCAATGGTGATTGGCGACAGTCCAATGCTGGCAACCCTGAGGAACTTCACCTATGCGTCCATGCTAGGTAAGCTGGGTATTGCACAGCTTGCGGATATGTCAGCGGTTATTTCCGCCACAGGGCTGGGTAGCCTGCCGAAGATTTTCGGACGGGCCATCAGCAAGGAGTCTCCCCTTGTTAAGCAGCTAGGACGCCTGTACGGTCCTGGGATGATTGGGGCTGATTACCGCATCCAATCCTACGTGGCCGACGTACTGCCTAATGGACGGGTACTCGGTGGCATGGGTAATCGGATGCTCAAGCTGTCTCAACGCTCGGCACAGCTCGTGTCCTGGATTAATGGGTCCAACGTAATCACTCGGGCGCTGCATAAGGCGTTCCTTCCAGTGGTTGCCGAGGATGTTGTGCGTGCAGCTCAAGGGTTGGACGGAGGCATGTCACCGGCCCGACTCGCAGACATTGGCCTGAGTCGGGAGGCGCTTGACCGCATCAAGACCCAAATTCAGAAATACGAGCCGGACCGGAAAGAGGGCGAGGCGTTCAAGTGGGAGAAATGGGACGATCAGTACGCAGCCGACAAGCTGGTGGAAGCGATACACCGAGCCACAAGTCAGGTGTTCCAGCGGACTCTAATTGGCGAAGCTGCCATGTGGAGAACCGAGTCAGCACTTGGTTCGCTGGTAGGTCAGTTCCATAACTACGGTATGACTGCAATGGAGAAGCAACTAGGCCGAAACCTTGCGATTAACGACTTCAATGCATACGCGGCTATGTCCATTGGGATCGTATGGTCCAGCCTCCTGTACTACTCACGCATTATGCTGAACGCTTCGGGCATGAACGCTTCCGACGCCGAGGAGTACATCGAGCGCAACACAACACCGGCCCGGATGGTCAACGGCATGCTGACATATTTCAATATGTCCGGTATCGGGGCCGAGCTGTTTGGTGTGGGCGAAGTCCTGTTTGGTGGAAACCAGTACCAAGCGGGGTCCGGCCCTGTGGCTGCAATGGGCTACATCAGCAATGCTGCCCGTTCCCTCAATGGAATCGGCAACATCATCACAGGTTCAACAGAAGATACCGGGGCCGAACTAGCTAAGGTCCTACGGATACTTCCTGGGGGTAATTCAATCCCAGGTACTTGGATGATAAATCGACTCAAAGACGAGTAAGCACTGGGCCTCCTTCGGGAGGCCCTTTGTTTATGCGGCGTCGCTCTATCGGCACCCACCATGACACTTACATAGGAGAACCAATGGCCGAATTGGACCAGTGGATTAACTCTGCGGGTGAGGGCGGGCAGCGCAACTCAATGCAATATCTACTCTCCAGTGGCACTCAACTTTCGTATGAGTTCAATTTCGCTGGCGGGTACATTGATCCTTCGCATGTCAAAGCCTACATTTATCACTCCGCATCAGGTCTGACTACCGACATTAACCCGGTAGTCCTATCAGGACCCAATACAATTCAACTTTCCTCCCCGGTACCGGAGGGGGATTACCTCGTGGTCTACCGAGACACACCCAAAGCCATACCCCTAGTGGACTTCGTGACGGGTGCGGTAATGAACGAGGAGAACTTAGACAAGATCGCCCAGCAAGCGGTGTTTAACGCCGCTGAAATGGTGGACAGGTTCAGTGAGACGAAAGCATCGAGCGACGATGCGATCCAGCGTTCGTATAACGCACTGCTCACAGCCGAGAACGCTGTAGAGATTGCGAATACAGCTACGGCAACAGCGGGTAGTGCAGTCAGCACGGCTAATAGTGCTGTCAGCATCGCTCAAGAGGCTGTGTCTACTGCGGAGGATGCCGTAGACATCGCGGAAGGGGCTGTCAGTACAGCAGGCAGTGCCGTCGAAATTGCGAACACCGCTACCTCCACTGCTAATGGTGCGGTAGAGATTGCGAATGATGCCCTAGACGTAGCTTCGGGGATCGACAGTAAGGCGCAATCGGCTCTGGATAACTCTGAGGACGCTCTTGAAGTCGCCAATGGTGTGGACGCCAAGGCAACACAGGCCATGTCAGATGCAGCCGAGGCCCTATCCTTAGTTCAGGACGGTCAGTCGGCATCCAACGTACTGGTAGAGCCGGAAGGCATAATCACTGCGACGAACGTGCAGGATGCGTTGGGGCAACTGGCTACCGAAGTGGAGGGTAAGCAGCCTGCCGGGGACTACGCCCCGGACGTTCACGATCACGATGACCTGTACTACAAGAAAGACGAGTTCACCACCACCGATGCACCGAATACGCCGGTAGTGCGCGATTCAGCCGGGGACATCCGGGCACGGTTGTTCCGGCCGACCTACACAAGCACCAACTCCAGCATCACTTATATCTACACCCAAACTGGAAACCTTGGGGAAGATTATTTACGACCCTCCACACCGGCCCAGGTCAAAGCTGCGTTGGCTATCGCATGGGGTGACATCGCAAGCAAACCTTCGACCTTTGCCCCGTCGAGTCATACGCACGCCTGGAGCCAGATTACGGGCGCCCCCGCATATTGCACTCGTTGGCCCGCTTGGAGTGAAGTTACCGGCAAGCCCTCTACGTTCCCTGCCTCTGATGTGCCCGCTAAAACGGCGGCACTCGCGTTTGGAGCAGTGGGGAGCTATGCAACCCTTTGTCCCAAGAATGTAAACACAACTTATGTCGCAGGGAACACTGTGGCAGGAAGCAATCTGCTAACGCAAGGATCGACTCCAACATCGACAGTTAGCGGGTCGTGGAGGTGCATGGGGACATGTACCCGCTCCTTTGATGGAGTTACCTTTTCTTCTTGCACTTGGCTGCGCTACGCATAGGGAAAAGCATGAATTACACCACGGTAAGCAACCTCAGATATTCAAATGCCGCCCAAACAGCCATCGACATGGACGTGTTCTTCGTCGAGTTAGGTGAAGCTGTACCGTTCACCGCCGCTGCGGACGACCCGATGCAGTACGGCAGGGATATTTATGATGCCGCTGTTTCTGGTGCATTCGGGCCAATCGCCCCTTACACAGGTCCTTCCGAGAGTGAGCGAATGGCAGAGGAGGTTTATGCGGAGCGCGACCAGTTACTTCACGAGCTGGACCTGATTGTGTCCAATCCTCTACGTTGGGCATCCTTTACGGAACAAGAAAGAGAAGCCATTGCAGCGTATCGACAGCTTTTGCTGGACGTACCACAGCAACCGGGATTCCCTGAAACGGTTGAGTGGCCTACGCTGCCAATTTAAAGGAACAACATGATTGAACGTACCGGCGACTTCGCCGAGGTTGGCACTCGCACGGCCCTTGGGGTCGCCGGTGCTGGATATACCTACCTGGGCCTTCCAATGGGGGACTGGGTAGGGATTGCCACTATCATCTACTTAATAGTATCGACCCTCAAGAATCTGCCAGCAGCCACGAGTAATGTGCGCATGTGGATTGATAAATGGAGGTCCAAATAAGTAAGGCGACGGTTAATGACCTGTCGGAACTCCACGGCGTAGTAGCACGCGAGCTTACCCGACGGATCACATCAAATGAAGCAAGTGCGGCAGACATAGGTGCCGCCATCAAGTTCCTCAAGGACAATTCGATTACCGCCTCGATTGAAGATAACAACGAAATGCAGGCGTTGAAGGAGAAACTGGAGGAACGCGCACGTAAGCGTTCGAGTCTGCGCTTGGTCAAGTCCGAGAGTACTGTCGAGCTGACCGACGAGGAAGCAGACGACGTAATTGAAAGGATTAGCCGGACTGCATGAGTCGCCGGGAATCCCCGGAGTTAGCACTTAAAAGATGGGCAATGCTGGAGCTGGTACAGAAGGCGTACCCGACCTTTGTACCGTTCCTGCACGATGTCATGGAGGAGCTGGGCTTCAAGACCACAGCCATCCAAGACGACATCGCAGAATTTCTGCAATACGGCCCGCATTACCTGATGATCCAGGCCCAGCGCGGGCAGGCCAAGACAACTATTACTGCTGCTTATGCAGTCTGGTTTCTGCTTCACAATCCCTGGGAGCGGGTCATCGTTGCGTCGGCAGGCGGTACGCAAGCGAATGAAGTCTCCACACTTATTGTCCGAATCATCATGGTTATGGACGAGTTGGAGTGCATGCGACCCGACCGCACGGCAGGGGACAGGACCTCGGTAGAGTCCTTTGACATTCACCACAGCCTCAAAGGTGTGGATAAATCCCCGAGCGTGGCCTGTATGGGTATCACTGCAAACCTCCAGGGTAAGCGTGCTGGCCTCCTCATTGCGGATGACGTAGAGTCTGCCAAGAACTCGCAGACTGAACATCAGCGGGAACAGCTCCTGAATCTAACTCGGGACTTCCCCTCAATCTGCGAGACAGGGCGCATTATTTACCTAGGTACGCCCCAGTCTGTTAACTCCATATACAACACCCTCCCTGGCCGGGGGTACACGGTTCGTGTTTGGCCCGGTCGGTACCCGACTAAGGCACAACTAGCGAACTATGGGGACACCCTGGCTCCGCTGATCCTGCGAAGGATCAAGGAGGACCCGTCGCTCATGACTGGCGGTGGGCTTTTGGGCGATCAAGGGCAGCCCGTAGACACGGAGCTACCGGCAGGAACAGAGGAGTTCCTACAACGAAAAGAGGCCGATCAAGGTCCAAGCTACTTCCAGCTCCAGCACATGCTGAACACGACGCTGGCGGACGCCGACAGGTTCCCCTTGAGGCTGCACAAGATTATGTCTGTGCGGATCATTGGGGACCAGTTCCCGCTCACTGTCACACCCGGCATGTTGGAACACGAGACGATCCGCTACGAGGTAAACGGACGGACTTACACCCTGAACGTACCGTCGGCCATGTCCGAGGAGCGTGCGGCGCTTCAAGGCGTCGTCATGCATGTGGACCCGGCCGGTGGGGGCAAGAACGGGGACGAAACGGGCTATGCCGTCGTGGGTTTCTTGAACGGGCTGATATGGGTACTCGAATGCGCTGGTATTCCAGGCGGTTACTCGGTATCCGGATTCGAGTTCCTGGCACGAGTAGCAAAGAAGTGGAAGGTCAACCGTATACGGGTCGAGAAGAACTTCGGTAATGGTGCCTATCTGCACTCCTGGCTTCCCATCCTACGGGCGGAGTATCCGCAATCATTGGGGGCAGGGTGTGCGATTGAGGAGGTTTGGGAAGCGGGTCAAAAGGAGCTGCGCATCATTGATGTGCTGGAACCCGTAATCGCCCGAGGCTCCCTGATATTCAACGACGACATCCCTCGCAACGAGGCGGACAGCCTCGTCAAGTACCCCAACGAAAAGCGGGTGTCGTACAGCCTACTCAATCAAATCAAAAGCATTACACGCGAGAAGCACGCTCTCACCCACGATGACCGTATTGACGCTCTGGCCGGTGCCGTTCGGTACTGGACCCAAGTGCTCGGGGTCAACCAAGAAAGGGCTATCGAGGCGCAGCGTAAGCGTGAATTCGAGGAGTGGAAGAAGAACCCCCTCGGATACAACCGCATGACCCAAGGCCCCCGCGCCGGGAGGCAAGGCGGCTCAATGTTCGATAAATGGCGTAGATGACGCCGAGTTCAATACAAAGGTAGATAACATGAACTATGCAGACCTGATGTCTCCGGGCATCATCAATAATGGCTTCCGCCTTCGCCTGGATTGTGCAAAGGCTATCTCTGCAGTTGAGCTGGTCGCTCAGACTGGTAGCGCAGGGATTGAAACTGCTCAAACTCTCCGCGACTTCTTCATCGAATGTGCGAATGCGGCGGACAAGGCCGCTGGTGGTAGCGGTTCGGATGTCGGTATCGGTGGCGGCGAACTAGACCCCACACAGGCCATTGTGGTGGATGGTCAGTCCATTACCGTTCACGATCTGGAAACCGAAACTGACGTTACGGGTATTGCCGTAGTCGAGGTGAGTGAGCTGGTACGTGTAGAGGTTGGGACGGTCGAGTAATGTCCCTTCGGACCAAGATCGTAGCGGGGGCGCTGGCCGTCTCCGCTGCGGGCCTGGGCTTCATCGGGTTCCATGAAGGGACTTCGTATTCGGCTTACCCGGACCCCGCGCATGGGTGGTCTGTACCCACGATCTGCGTCGGGCACACAGGACCAGACGTACACAAGGGTCTTGTAGCTACTCCCGCCATGTGCGAAGCATGGCTTGCCAAGGACAGTCAGAAGGCTGCAAACGCAGTCCTCGAATGCTCCGGCCAGTATCCCCTCAAGCAACACGAATTTGATGCGCTGGTGTCCTTCACGTTTAACGTGGGAACTGGTGCCTTTTGTTCCTCCACTCTGGCCCGGATGCTTCGGGATGGGGACAGGGTAGGGGCTATCAAGCAATTCGACAGGTGGGTGTATGTGACACGCACCCGGAACGGTAAGTGGGTGAGCATTGACTGCCGTATCCGTTCCAATAACTGCTACGGGTTGTATACCCGGCGGATGGCCGAGAAGCGCCTATTCGCAACTGGAGCCTACCATGAGTAAGGCAATCGCTTACGGTGCCGTGGTGGTCCTACTGATGGCTCTGACGGGCTTTGCCACATGGCACGTTATGTCCGGGAAGGTGGACCGTCTTGAGAACGAACTCCTAGTGGCCCAGTCCACCATCGAGTCCACAAATCGGGCACTTAACGTCAAAGCCGATCAGCTCAAGAAGCTGAACGAGCAATACGCCAAACAATCAAAGGACCTACATGACGCGCTACAGGACAATCCTGACTGGGCTAATGCCCGCGTGCCTGATCCTGTTTTTAACAGCCTGTTCGGTACCCGTTAACCGGGTGCCTCCGGACGACTTACTCCGGGACTGTCCTCATGCTGCGGCCCCTAATGACCGAACGAATGGACGTCTTGCTGACTACGTACTCCGGGAACGGAAGGCCCTGGACGACTGTAACGCGGATAAAGCCGCGCTTCGGGAGTTCTTCAAGCCCTAGCCAATCCTCTTGGCGAGGTGCTTCACATCCAAGTGGGTGTACCTGTCCAGTTGGCTTAGGGTCCTGTGACCGCTGATCCGGGCCACCTCAATCACATTCAGGCCGCGTTCAAACAGACGGCTGATCCCCTCGTGGCGGGTATCGTGGAATACAAGGTGCCCGAGTTCGCACCTGTCCACGGCCCGCTTGAACGCCTGGGAGATTGAGTACTGGGACATACCGAACACAGAGCCGGATCGACCTTCTTGACGCATGAGGATGTCCCTGGCCTTCTTGGATAACGGGATGGTCCGCTTCTTACCGTTCTTGGTAACGGGGATAAGTACCGTCCGGTTTTTCAGGTTCACATGATCCCAGTCCAGTCTGACAATCTCTCCCCGCCGCATGCATGTCTCTATGGCGAACTCTACGATGTCGCCAAGTAAAGGGGACTCCGTATTGTCCCGGATCGCCTGTACGCTCTCGGGCGTGATCCGGTAGTCTCGCTCGACCGGGGACATAGGCCGCTTCGCACGAGGTATGGGTGCCCGGAGATTCACTCCCCACTCCTCGACCGCCACGACGTAGGCCCTGTGCAGAATGTTCAACTCATGCGTCACCGTCTGCGGTGCAAACCCTAAAGCCAGTCTATCGTCCTTGTATTGTTTGAGGCGAGGGGACTTGAGGTTGTGGATGCTGTACGCGCCTAGTTCCTTCACCAAGGGCTTAATCCGGTTCCGATCCGCGTAACCACCGTCCGCCTTCTTGACTGACTCCTTCTTTACGTACTCCTCCAGAAGGTCCTTGACTGTCTCTATCGTCCGCTTCACTTCGGCCACTGATCCGGGCATGAAGGTACCTCGATCCATCTGAACCTCTATGGACCGCCCCCAGGCTTCTGCATCTGCCTTTAATTGGAAGGTCTTGGTCTGTGGCGGGTAGCCCTTCTTACGGACCTGACATTTCCACTTTCCCCTGTAGCTACTGACCGTCGCCATTGTCTCTCCCTCACTGTGCTCAAACTGTGCTCAATGGTACACGAATCCACTGAAAAGCGCATGAACATTAGCTATTCTCGGGCCTTCTAAGCCTGAGGTCGGGGGTTCGAGACCCTCCTGACGCGCCACTTACTCCTATATAGCTACTACGACATGCTAGACAGCGCGCAAGGCGCTGACGGCGGAAAAGGTCGCGGTACTTGTCCCGCAGTTTTCGGCTGCGCTCAAACCGCCTGGCGCGGCTATTTTTAAGCATGTGCAGGCGGCCTTATCAGGCTCTCTGCTGGAATCCCAAGCTGTTGATGCAGTTTCCAGATCATGGGCAGCGTCAGAGCACGCTTACGGTTCAGTATTTCGTAGACGCGGTTGCGCTGCCCAATCATTGGCTCTAGGTCTTTAGCTGTCAGGCCTGCTTGTTCCATCCGAAACTTGATGGCCTCGATTGGATCAGGCAGGTCAATTGGGTAGTGCTTTGCTTCGTAAGCCTGTACCAAGGTAGCAAGCACATCCAGGCGGTCACCTTCTGGCGTACCAAGATCGGGATCACTTTCCATGAGGTGCGAAACCTCTTTTAGAGTGGCTTTGTAGTCAGCGTCGGTGCGGATTGGTCGGATTTGCATGAATTACTCCATTTCTACGGTTTCGGCATTGATTTTGTCGTACTCGGCGTGGGTGCCGATAAATTTCACATAGACGATGCCGAGGCGGTACGCAATAGCGACAATCAAGCGGTAATCGTTACCTTTGATGTTAAACACCACGCGCCGATTCTTTAAGATGCTGGCGCTTCGATAGTGCTTCTTGATATCAGATGGTTGGGCCCAATTTGCCTGGTTGGCCTCATCCACCCACGCCTTAATTGGCTGCTCGGCGGCAGGGTGTTCTTCCCAGAACTGACGTAAGGTGCTGATCGCTATCACTCGCATGGGTTAACTTTAGTCCCAAATTGGGACTGTTGCAAGAGTTTGTTTGTTTCGCTCTGCTTTGCGGGGCTTTTTCAGTTGTGGTCCTGCTTAGGCAGGGCCTTTTTTATTGGTGTCGCATGGATATCGCACAGCTCCAGCTTGAAATCGACAGCCGTAAGGCGCAGCAGGCCAAGAAAGACCTTGAGAATCTGACCGCCGCCGCCGAGAAGACCGAAGCGGCCACCGAGTCGTTGTCGCAGGCCAACAAGGAAGGTGAGGATCGTACAAGGCCTAGGGCACGCACGCCTGCATTTCCAGCGCGTACCACTCGGCATCGATCAGAAAGCGATGCAGCCGCTTGATTTCTTGCAGTAGGTTCATGGCGTCCTTGCTCTTCAAATTGCGCTATTGGATTTCGCGTAGCTGGGGAAGGGTGAGCGGGGCGCCGCTTCATGGTGCTTATTTTTCTGTAAATATATACAGTATTTATGGCACAAAAAAGCCCGCTCGGTGGCGGGCTGATTTAGGTCATTTTAGGCTTAGCAGGTAAGAGGAATGACACGATTTTGCCACACAGGGGCCGGAGACTCGCATAAACTCTAGCTTTCTGGAGGGTTCGAGACCCTCCTGACGCGCCACCTCATTTGAGTACAAAGCAGACATTGTTTACGGTTTGATATCCAACCGTATCTTCCCAAGGTCTATGCGCTCCTCCTTGGTTCGACTGCAAATGCGTGAATTCTGGTGCGTCGCAGTAACCGGTTGACCGCCCTGAGCTCCCCTATCGCTAAGCAGCGAAAAATCAACCTCACGAATCTTCCATAACAGCAGATATGTCCAATTAGTGGATGGTCGTTTACGAGATAGTGATACCTCAATTAGGCACTAGTGTGCTTGAGTCAACAGCAGAGGACATCATGACAAGTGAAACGATCCGCAATCCCCAGACCGACCAACTACTGACGCCCGAGAATTCAGCGTTCATCATTATCGACTACCAGCCTATTCAGGTTTCATCGATTCGCTCGATGCCGCGCGACGAGCTGGTCTTCAACATTGTAAGCACCGCGAAGGCAGCGGTGAATTACAACCTCCCGATCATTCACTCAACCGTCAATGTCGCGACGGGACTCAACAAACCCCCGATCCAAGAATTGCAGGATGTGCTCGGTCACTTGCCGGCCTATGACCGCACGTCAATCAATAGTTGGGAAGACACCGAGTTCAAGAAGGCCGTCAAGGCGACTGGTCGCCGCAAGCTCATCATGACTGCACTTTGGACCGAAGCCTGCCTGACTTTCCCCGCCCTTGACGCGATCCAGGAAGGCTATGAGGTTTATGTACCGGTTGACGCGGTGGGCGGCACTTCACCCGCTGCGCATGAGGCGGCACTGCGTCGCATGGAACAGGCGGGCGTGAGGTTGATTAGCCGAGTACAGATGTACTGCGAGCTTCAGCGCGATTGGTCACGCAAAGATACGGTCCAAGGTTTTATGGGTGTCTTCGAAAATTTCGATGGCTTCAACGTCGAAAAGGCCGCCGAGGAATCCGCCAAGAAGCTAGCCAAGGTCTGACCTGTGAGGGTGGTCGATGTTGCACGTTCGGCCACCTCCTGATTCCGACAAGGAGAATGGGAAATGAGTGAACTATTCATTGCAGTAGGTCTGAAGGCCAAGGCAGGCAAGGAGGACGAGCTACGGCGCGATCTGTCTGCTCTCGTCGAGCCGTCGCGCAACGAGAGTGGCAATATCCGCTACGACCTATTCGAAGACCGGGACGAGCCCGGACGCTTCGTGTTCTTCGAGGAGTGGACCTCCACCGAGACACAGTCCAAGCATCACGAACATGGCCCCCACATCCAGCACTTTCACGAGAATGGCCAACGCAACGTCGAGAAGAAAGAGTTCGCGCATATTTTGAAGCGCGTCGTTTGACTCCAGAACTCATGGCTCCTGACAATCACGCTCGCTAACAATCTCTAGCCGGCACCGCAGGCTGATCCTACCCGAAAGTCTGTCCATACCACGATGTCCCCTTCAGGCGTATCTTGCGCACCAAACTTCAAGAGAGGTTTTCCATGTCCAACAAACTCGAACTGCTGACCCCAAAGAACAGTCAGCTTATTTTCATCGACCAGCAACCGCAGATGGCTTTCGGCGTTCAGTCTATCGATCGCCAGGCTCTTAAGAACAACGTCGTCGCCTTGGCCAAAGCCGCCAAAGTCTTCGACGTGCCCACGACCATCACAACGGTCGAGACGCTGGGCTTCTCTGGTCATACTTATCCGGAACTACTGGCGGTCTACCCAGAGAATAAGTTGTTGGAACGCAGCTCGATGAATTCGTGGGACGACCAAAACGTACGTGATGCACTGGCTGCCAATGCCTCGCAGGGACGAAAGAAGGTGGTCGTCTCGGGGCTTTGGACCGAAGTTTGCAATTTATCTTTCGCACTGTCGTGCCTGAACGATACCGACTATGAAATCTACATGGTGGCCGACGCCTCCGGCGGCACGTCGGTTGAAGCGCATCAATATGCGATGGACCGGATGATGCAGGTCGGCGTGGTGCCGGTGACCTGGCAGCAGGTGCTACTGGAATGGCAGCGCGACTGGGCCCGCAAGAAGACCTATGACGCCACGCTCGCCATCGTGAAAGAGCATTCGGGCGCTTACGGTTTCGGCGTTGATTACGCGTACACCATGGTTCACAAGGCGCCAGAGCGTACCCAGCACGGCGAGACCATCGGCCCGAATCCGGCGGTCTGAGTAGTCCTGCGGTAGCGTGTCCCGACTGTGGCGTCAGCACCCCAATCCATTCATGTCTATGGAGACAGAAAATGACCGAGAAATCTGCAATTCGAATTTCATACGAAGATGAAGCCAACAAGGGCCGCTTTGTCGCCCGTATCGATGGAACTGATGAAGAGGGCGAACTGGCCATATCCAAGGTCTCCGATGCGTTAGTCATTGCAGATCACACTTATGTCCCCGATGCGCTGCGCGGCACGGGCGCGGCGTCGGTGCTGGTCAAGGCATTGATCGCGGATGCTCGGGCTAAAGCGTATCGCATCGTGCCACTTTGCCCCTTTGTGCGGGCGCAGTCGTTAAAGCACCCGGAGTGGTCTGATGTCATTCAGCATTGAGCCCCAAGGCCCTCTCTCGGTTGTAATCCTATTTCTCGCGCACCTCGGGCTCTGCGCCGCGTATATCCAGGGCGGATTAGTCAAGCTGACGGATTTCCCTGGTGCCGTTGCTGAGATGACCCACTTTCGCCTGAATCCGCCAATCCTGTTCGCCGTTCTGGTGATAGCGCTGGAATTGCTTGCCTCTGCGATGGTGGTGACGGGCTTCCTGCGCTGGCTGGGTGCGCTGACCTTGGCCGGGTTCACGCTTATGTCCACCTTGATTGCGCTGCGATTTTGGGAGCAACCAGCCGGCGAGGCCAGGCACGCAAACGCGAATGCTTTTTTCGAACATTTTGGTCTCGTTGGGGGGTTCCTGCTGGTCGCATGGCTGGATCTCGTGCGGAACTCATCACTCAATCTTTGACGCAACTCGTCGCAAGTTCCAAATCTGCCAAACAGGCAAGGAGGACCGGATGTTCCAGAAAGATCTGATTATCATCAACGCCAAGGTCACGACGCTCGACCGAGGCAATCCGTTGGCGACAGCAGTCGCCATACGCGACGGAAAATTCATCGCCGTTGGTACGGACGCCGAAATTCGCGCCGCTGCACCTGAGGCGGACGTGATCGACGCGAACGGTCGGCGCCTGATTCCAGGGCTCATCGATAGTCACACTCATATCATCCGGGGTGGATTGAATTACAACATGGAACTTCGCTGGGATGGCGTGCCCTCTCTGTCCGAGGCTATGACAATGTTGAAGCGCCAGGTGGACCGCACGCCTGCCCCGCAATGGGTGCGCGTGGTGGGCGGCTTCACCGAGCAGCAGTTTGCAGAAAAGCGCTTGCCGACTCTGGACGAATTGAACGCGGTCGCCCCGGATACACCGGTATTTATCCTGCATCTTTATGATCGGGCATTGTTGAACGCCGCCGCGTTGCGTGTGGTCGGCTATGGGAAGGACACGCCCAATCCGCCCGGCGGCGAGATTGTTCGCGATTCAAGCGGCAACCCTACAGGCTTGCTGCTGGCGCAGCCCAATGCGACGATTCTTTACTCGACGCTGGCCAAGGGGCCGAAGCTGGATCCCGACTACCAATTCAACTCCTCACGACACTTCATGCGCGAGCTTAATAGTCTAGGGGTCACCTCGGTCATCGACGCAGGCGGGGGGTTTCAGAATTATCCCGATGACTACGCTGTCATCGAGAAGCTGCATGCTGAGGGTCAGCTGACCGTGCGGGTCAGTTACAACCTGTTTACTCAAAAGCCGAAAGAAGAACTTTCTGACTTCGCCTCTTGGGCAAAGCAGGTCACACCAGGGCAAGGTGACGACTCATATCGCTTGAACGGCGCAGGTGAAATGCTGGTGTATTCGGCCGCCGATTTTGAAGACTTTCGTGTGGAACGGCCCGAAATGTCGCCGGACATGGAAGCTGACCTCGAGCCGGTGATCCGCCTGCTGGCAGAGAACCGTTGGCCCTGGCGGCTGCATGCTTCGTATGACGAGACAATTTCCCGTGCCCTCGACGTGTTCGAGAAAGTGAATCGAGACGTACCGCTGCAAGGCATTAACTGGTTCTTTGACCACGCCGAGACGATCAGCGACCGCTCGATAGATCGAATCGCCGCGCTAGGTGGCGGAATTGCGGTTCAGCATCGCATGATGTATCAAGGCGAATACTTCGTTAAGCGCTATGGTGCGAAGGCCGCCGAGAACTCTCCACCGATCAGGAAGATGCTTGAGGCGGGTCTGCCCGTTGGAGCCGGTACCGATGCAACGCGAGTGGCCAGCTACAACCCTTGGGTGTGTCTTTCGTGGTTGGTCACGTCACAGACCCTGGGCGGTACGCGGCTTTACCCCGTTGCGAACCGGCTCGACCGCGAAACAGCGCTCAGGCTCTGGACCGAAGCAAACACTTGGTTTTCCAATGAGCAAGGCAAGAAGGGTCAGATAAAGGTCGGGCAGTTGGCCGACTTGGCGCTGTTGTCGGACGATTATTACTCAGTGCCCGAGGCCGAAATCGTGCATCTTCGCTCGGTTCTGACAGTGTTGGGCGGCAGGGTCGTCCATGGCGAGGGTGATTACGGCCCGCTTGCTCCGGCACTTCCCGCAGCGATGCCCGACTGGTCACCGGTCGCCACCTTCGGCGGCTATTACCGACCAGAGGCGCGGGCCAACCTAACGCTCCATTGTGGCTGCGCCAGTGCTTGCGCCGTTCATGGACACGACCACGTTGCTGTGCTTGGTGCGAGTGTTCCTGTCGCCGACACCCGAGCATTCTGGGGCGCTTTCGGCTGTGGATGCTGGGCGGTGTAATGCGTTCGCAAATATTTTTAAGCTGCCGACGAGTCGGTTTAGCCCTCGAAAGGAGCCAAGATGTCTACCCTTGATATGACTGCTACGGCAAAGCCGCCGCTGAGCTTCCCAGTATTCCGGGCGCTGTGGATAGCCACGATTATTTCAAATATCGGCACCTGGATGCACGATGTCGGCGCTGGGTGGCTGATGACCGCGCTGTCGCCCAGCCCCTTGCTAGTGGCGCTGGTGCAGGCCGCTACGACACTGCCGATGTTCATGTTGGCGCTGCCAGCCGGTGCGATGGCCGACATTGTCGATAGGCGCAAGATGATGCTGGCCGCACAGTGCCTTGGCCTTGCCGCCGCAGCCGTTCTAGCCTTTCTGACGCTGCAAGGAGTGACCACTCCCTGGGTGTTGCTTGCAGCCACCTTCGTTCTGGGCGTTGCCGCAGCCCTGAGCGCACCGGTGTTTCAGGCGATTGTTCCAGAGTTGGTTGACAAGCCCGCTTTACCCGAGGCAGTGGCGCTTAACAGCCTTGGCGTCAACATCGCGCGCGCCATTGGTCCGGCGCTTGGCGGGATAATTGTGGCGATAGCCGGTATCCCGGCGGTCTTCGCCCTTAACGCCGTGTCAGTTCTGGCAGTACTGATCGTGCTTGCCACATGGAAACGAACCGCGACCGTACATAGCTTGCCGCCCGAACATTTCTTCGGTGCGCTTCGGGCCGGTTACCGCTATGCACGACATTCTCCGGCGATGCGGATAGTGTTGATCCGTACCCTGGGCTTCTTCCTCTTCAGCAGCGCGCTCTGGGCGATGCTGCCGCTGGTGGGTCGTCGCGAGCTGGGCCTGGATGCGGCGGGTTATGGGGCGCTTCTGGGCTGCATGGGTGTGGGGGCCGTGGTTGGTGCTTTGCTGCTAAAGAAACTGCGCAAGATGGCCTCGTCCAACGCTATCTCGATCTGGGCGACGTGCCTGTTCGCGGTTGCGACGCTCGCGCTGGCGTTGGCGCCCAATGTTTGGTTGGCCGGCGCAGTGATGTTCGGTGCAGGTCTGGCCTGGATCGGCATGCTTACCTCGCTGAACGTTGCTGCCCAGATGGCGTCGCCGGGCTGGGTCAAGGCGCGGGCGCTTGCTGTCTATCTTCTGGTCTTTCAAGGCGCCATGACCGGGGGAAGTATCGCGTGGGGCACTTTGGCAAGTAACACGAGCGTCTCTGGCGCGCTCACTATTGCGGCCATCGGCCAAGCGCTAGCGATCTTAATGGCCCTGCGCTGGCGGCTTCCCGAGGATTCCGCCGCCGACCTGGCCCCCTCTAACCATTGGGCTGAGCCTGTCGTCGCGGTCCCGCTTGCCCATGATCGCGGCCCCGTGCTGATCGAGATCGAGTACTGGGTAGCTCCGGAGCGGCAGGCGGCGTTTACCGCTGCCTTGCGCAACTTTCGCGGAACGCGCTATCGCGACGGCGCGATCCGTTGGGATGTCTGGGAGGACGTCGCAGAGCCCGGCCGAGTGATCGAGGAGTTCGTCGTCGAAAGCTGGGTCGAGCATCAGCGCCAACACGCCAGGATCACCCATACCGATGCACTGGATCAAAAATTGTTGAATGCGTTCCATATCGGCGATCAGCCACCAATAGTCCGCCATCTGTTGCGGCCAATCTAATACTGTGTGAATAAAGGCGAACGAGATGAAATCGAATCCTACACAGAGCCCCGAGCGTCCCGCGGCGGGCGAGTTAGAAGTCATTGAACAGAGACGTCGCAGCCTGGGCGGCAGCATGGAAGTCGGCCGCGTTCTGCCTTTTGCCAAGCGGCGCATGGTGGGTCCCTTCATATTCTTCGACCATATAGGGCCACTCGATCTTGTGCCAGGCCTTGATAAAAGCGCTGACATCCGGGCTCATCCGCACATCGGCCTAGCAACAGTGACCTATCTGTTTGCCGGTGAGGTGATGCATCGAGACAGCCTCGGCTACGAGCAGGCTATCCGGCCGCAGGAAGTGAATTGGATGACCGCGGGCAGCGGTATTACGCATAGCGAGCGGTTCGAGCGTGCACGTGCGCAGGGCGATCACCTGCACGGCATTCAGGCCTGGGTCGCGCTTCCAACCGAGCTAGAGGAAACTGCCCCGACGTTCTCACATCATTCCGGAAGCGGCCTTCCGACATGGAGCGAGGGCGGCGTGACGGGGCAGCTTATCGCGGGCAGCGCCTATGGCTTGACGGCCAGCGTCGAAACACACTCGCCGTTGTTCTACGCCCACCTTGACATGAGCCCGGGCGCAACCGCCGAAATACCGGGTGAACACAAAGAGCGTGCCATCTACCTCGCTTCCGGCGCGGTAGAGCTGGCTGGTACGCGCTACGAGAGCGGAAGGATGCTCGTTCTGAACGCCTCTACCTCTCGCGTGACGGCCCTGGAGCCCTCGGCCGTGATGGTGCTCGGCGGCGAACCCGTCGGAGAGCGTTTCATTTATTGGAACTTCGTTTCATCTTCAAAAGAGCGGCTTGTTCAGGCTGCATCCGACTGGAAGGCGGGAAGGATGAAGTTGCCGGATGCCGACGACGCAGAGTTCATTCCGCTGCCAGACGAGTCATTCTCGTCGTTACTTTCCCCGCGAACCAGATAGGCATCTGAATCACTCAAACACACTGGAAGGACGAATAATGATCGATTTAAATGGAAAGCGCGCACTGGTAACTGGCGGATCACGAGGAATCGGAGCCGCGATCGTGAGGGCACTGGCGGAAAATGGTGCCGACGTTGCATTCACTTACCAACGCTCAACTGAGAAAGCCGAAACATTGGCTAAGTCAATTGAGAAAACAGGGCGTCGCGCAGTTGCCATCCAAGCCGATAGCGCCGACCCAGCGGCTATCTCACACTCTGTCAGCGAAGCGGTTTCCATGCTCGGTGGACTCGATATCCTCGTTAATAGTGCTGCGATTGGCCACACCGGAATGATCGCAGACTTAAACGCGGACGATTATCAGGCTGTGATGGACATCAATGTCCGAGCGCCGGTGCTGTTTGCGAAGGCAGTTATGCCACATTTCGCGGATGGGGGCCGCATCATCACTATCGGTTCGGCCCTGGGCGAGCGGGTTCCTTTCCCGGGCATTACGATTTATGCGATGTCCAAGGCGGCACTTACTTCCTTCACCCGCGGCCTTTCGCGCGAGTTGGGCCCGGTCGGCGTCACGGTAAATTTGGTGCAACCCGGTGCGACCAATACGGATTCCAATCCGGCAGATGGCGAGGCTGCCGATCTTCAACGAAGCTTGACCTCTTTGGGACGCTACGCCGAGCCACACGAACTCGCGAGCGCCGTGGTCTTTCTTGCCAGTTCCGCCGCGAGCATGATTACGGGCGCCACCTTGACCGTGGACGGGGGCGCAATCGCCTGAGCGAACGCGATGTTCGCTCGAAAGCCCATTGCCTGCTTCAGGTTGCATTGAGCACGGCGTGGCTTTATCTTGGAGAAACACAATGGAAAAACCCGAATTTTTCGTCACGCCGGGGTTTGGAGAGATGTTCCGCCAAACCCTGCGTTTTTCGACCGCTGTCAGGATCGGGAACCGGGTGGAGACATCCGGTCAGGGCGGCTGGAACGATGACCTGGAAATCCCCGAGGCGGTCGATGAAGAGATTGCTGCCGCCTTCCGTAATATCGAGCTCGTTCTGGCGAAGGCCGGGGCGACCTGGGATCAAGTGATTCACGTCAACACATACCATGTCGGCGGCTTTCCGCCGATCGTCAACGACACGATCGTCAAGTTGTACCGCCAGTACATGCCTAACCACGAACCGATCTGGACGCAGTTGGGGGTTGAAGCATTGGGCCTTCCCACGATGCGCTTCGAGATTCGCGTAACCGCAATCATTCATTGAACACTTATACGACAGAGCTGACTCGGATGCACTCCTCCAGTCACGCTGTCGCGGGAGACTTGACCAATGGCTCAACTAAATTCAGATCCTATTCTACTGATGGGCGGCACGGGCGCTATCGGTCGCCTGACTGCCCGCGCACTGCGCAACATATATCCCGAGGTTCCTTTGCTGATCGGCGGGCGCGATCTGGTCAAGAGCCGTGAAGCGGCTGGCGAGATAGGCCAGGCAGAAGGCGTTGTCATTGACCCGCGCGCCGACGATCTTGGTCTCGGAGATCGCAGGGTAAGCGCTGTCGTGGTCTTTTACGCTGACGACCGCTTGGCCGGCCTGCGCTTTGCCCAAGGCCGTAGGGTGCCGCATCTAAGCATCTCTTCGGGAGTCTATGAGATCGCTCCTGAAGTCGCCACCTATATGCATTCGCCCGGCGCCGCGGCGATCGTCCTGGGCTATGAGTGGCTGGTCGGCGCTACAACTATCGGCACGCTCGCATGCGCAAAAGATTTTGCAAAGATCCAAGAGATCAGAATAGGTGCTCTTGTCGACGAGCAGGATGGAGGCGGGCCGGCCGTTGCCGAGGATTTTGAGCGGCTGAGCCATATGATGCCGGCAGCTCTTACTCATCGTGACGGCAGCTATGTCTGGCGCAGTAAAGAGGGTGCCAAAGCGGAATTCCATGCAATCGATGGCGCCAAGGTGGAAGCAACTGGCTTCTCGTCCATCGATGTAGTTGGCCTGGCCGTAGCGACTGGGGCGCCGAACGTGCAGTTCAATATTGCGACGGGTGTCAGTTCGTCCCGTCGTCGTGGCGGGCCCAAATCGACTGAAATAATCATCGAGCTGGCCGGTGACGACCATGATGGCCGTCCGCTTCGCACTCGTCATGCGGTCTTCCATCCCGGCGGTGCAGCACACTTGACCGCCCTGGGCATCAGCATGATCCTCGAGCGGCTGGTCGGGCTGGATGGCAGTGCGCCGACCCCGGCAGGGTTGTATTTTCCTTTCCAGGTTCTCGATCACGCTACTTATCTATCCCGGTTGCGTGCGGAAGGCGGCAGCATAGTCTCGCTGGACGTCGGGCAACCTATGCGTCAATAAGAAAATTTAAGGCCATCCTTTTCAACACAGCCGACCAAGAGAGTCTATTGATCTATCCACACACTCCTCAGGGAAATGATGCCGACGAACATTTCGGCCAAATCGTCGCCGACCCCTATCGCTGGTTGGAAAACGATATTAGCCGTGACCTCGCTATTTCCGACTGGGTAGGTGCGCAAAATAAACTGTCTACTTCTTATCTGACGGAGCTTCCCGGACGGGCTGTCTTTCAAGAGCGCCTGGCTGCCTTGTTTGATCATGAGCGGCTCACCACGCCGGAAAAGCGGCGTGGGCGGTATTTTTTCACGCGTAACTCTGGGCTGGACAACCAAGCCGTCCTCTTCGTCCGCGAAGGTGTGGATGGTTCGGATCGTGTTGTCATCGACCCTAACGAATGGTCGAGCGACGGCGCCACCGCTCTGGCTGAATGGGCACCGTCGGAAGATGGACGCTATCTAGCCTATGCCATCCAGGAAGGCGGTTCCGACTGGCGCACGGTTCGCGTGCTCGAAGTCGATAGTGGCAAGGTCTTTGCAGACGAGATCAAGTGGGCCCGTTTCACGAGCATTGCCTGGACCACGGATAGCTCGGGCTTTTTCTACTCCCGTAATTCCGAGCCGGAAAAGGGCACTGAACTCCTGGCGCCGGTTAAAGGGCATGCGGTTTATTTCCACCAGCTCGGAACGAAGCAGGCCGACGACCGGCTCCTTTACACCCGGGAGGCCGATTTCCCGCTCATTCACACGGTAGAAGTCACCGCTGACGGGCGATACGCTGTGATTTATTCAACGGCCCTTACGGGTGGCAACGGGTTGGCGTTAGCCGACTTAAGTAGCCCGACTTGGCCAGTCAGGAGCTTTATCGATACTTTCGACCATGCTTGGGTTCTTATCGGAAACATCGGCACGACACTTTTCTTGCATACGCAAGACGGGGCAGAGCGCGGGCGCATCGTGACGACAGACTGTACCGATTCTCAAGCGGTGTTCCGTAAGCTCATCGCAGAGCGCCACGACAAAGTACTTAGGTTCGGTGCGCTCGTAGGTAACCGTCTCATCGTTTCTTATATGCACGACGCTAAAACTGAGATAGAGCGCTATAAGATCGACGGAACGGCAGATGGGGTCGTAGAGTTACCGGGCGTCGGTAGCGCCGGTGCCTTCCACGGTCGATGGGGCGATGACGAGGCCTTCTTTGTCTTCACCAGCCACGACGCGCCGACCACTATCTACCGCTATAACGTCTCTGACAATACCAAAACCACTTGGGCGCAGCCAAAGGTGGCGATCGACCTAAGCAATGTTTTGGTAGAGCAGCACTTCTATGCATCCAAGGACGACACGCAAGTACCGGTTTTTGTCGTACGTCGCGCCGATGTAACTGCTCCCGCAGCAACCATGCTTACAGCCTATGGAGGGTTTGGCATTTCCATGGTTCCCTTCTACTCGCCCGCTGTAATGGCGTGGGTAGAGCAAGGCGGAGTCTATGCGGTCGCGAACATCAGGGGTGGTGGAGAGTATGGCAAAGCCTGGCACGACGCCGGGCGCGGGCAAAACAAACAGAACTCCGTCGATGACTTCATCGCAGCTGGTGAATTCCTTAAGCGAAAAGGGTTAACGTCGCCGGACGGATTGGCCATTCATGGCGAGTCCAACGGCGGCCTGCTGATCGGAGCCGTAGTCAATCAGCGGCCCGACCTTTTTGCGGCAGCCTTGGTAGGTGTCGGTGTCCTTGACATGCTGCGGTTCAACCGCTTCACTGGGGGCCAGTTCTGGGCGCAGGAGTTCGGCCGTCCTGATCGCAAAGCGGATTTCCAGAATCTTTTTGCCTACTCGCCTTTGCATAATATCCGCCCCGGAACGCAGTATCCGGCCATTCTCGTCACGACGGCCGACACCGATGACCGTGTCGTGCCGGCCCATTCATTCAAGTACGTTGCGACCCTACAGTACTCTGATCTTGGTGCTCACCCACACCTGTTGCGCGTCGAAACCCGTGCGGGTCATGGCACGGGTAAGCCGACGGACAAGGCGATAGACGAAGTCGCGGACATGTGGGCGTTTGCCGCGCACTGGTCCGGTTTGGTCGTTGGCCATTCCGAGTGAGATTGCCAATCCTATATTCGTCCAAACAGGACACAACGGTTCTATCGTCGCTTGGGTAGTCGCCTTATCGTTGCTCTGAGATTCACCCACAGGAGCCATAACGATGAGTACGTTTACCACTAGCGACAACGTCACGCTTTTCTATAAAAATTGGGGCGAAGGCCAGCCCATTTTTTTCTCGCACGGTTGGCCGCTTTCGTCTGACGCTTGGGACAACCAGATGTTGTTCTTCGGACAACACGGGTATCGGGTCATTGCCCATGACCGTCGAGGCCATGGACGGTCAGAGCAGACTTGGTTCGGCAACGAAATGGACCGATATGCTGACGATCTTGCCGAGCTATTCGAGTTTCTTGATCTGCGCAACATCATCCTCGTTGGTCATTCCACCGGCGGTGGGGAGGTCGCGCATTATATCGGCCGGCACGGCTCTGAAAGGGTGGCAAAAGTCGTACTAGTTGGCGCGGTGCCCCCGTTGATGCTGAAAACCGATAGCAATCCACATGGCACTCCGATGGAAGCCTTCGATGGTATTCGAACGGGCACTGCTTCGAATCGGTCGCAGTTCTTTTGGGATCTGACCATACCTTTTTACGGCTTCAACCGGGAGGGTGTCACGATTAACGAAGGGCTTCAGCGGGCGTTCTGGTTGCAAGGCATGCAAGGCGGGATCAAGTCCCACTACGACTGCATTCGCGAGTTTTCCGAAGTGGATTACACCGCAGACCTAAAAGCCATCAATAACCCGGTGCTGTTTATCCATGGCGACGATGATCAGATCGTCCCGCTCGCTGCTTCTGCGGAGCTTGCTGTGCGACTCGTGAACGACGGCGCCCTCAAGATCTATCCGGGTGGATCACATGGATTGGCCCAAGTTGATGCTGATCAGTTCAACGCTGACGTGCTGGCGTTTATTCGCGGCTCGAATCGTGTCGTCGTTGGCGCTTAGCCTGCGTGCCGACTGCTGCTAGCAGGGCAAATCGATAGTGCTTACCGGGCTACGAAGTTACGTTGATATCTACGAAAAAAAGACAAGAGGAACTGGCAATGAAAACACGTTACGAGTTTATACAAGTCGATGATGTCGAGGTGTTTTACCGCGACGCAGGGCCTAGAGACGCTCCAGTAATTCTGCTCCTGCACGGTTTCCCGAGCGCGAGTCACATGTTCCGTGACCTGATTCCGTTACTGGCTGATCGCTTCAGGTTGATCGCACCGGACTTGCCCGGATTCGGCCAGACGAGGTCGCCTCCCCGCGGTGCCTTTGAGTACACGTTCAACAACCTCGCTGATGTAATCTCGGGTTTCACCGAAGCTATGTCCCTGGATCGATATGCGTTGTACGTCTTCGATTACGGTGCCCCGGTGGGTCTGCGGGTCGCCATGCGAAATCCTGATAGGGTGTGGGCGATCGTCTCGCAGAACGGAAACTCTTATATCGAAGGGTTTAGCGATCAATGGGGGCCTTGGGAGACATACTGGCGCGAGCCGAACGCGGCGAACCGGGAAGCCTGCCGAGAATCGCTCTCGCCGGAGGTCATTCGCAACTGGCAATACGGCACGGGTGCCGAGCCGGAACTCCTATCCCCTGACGGCTACGAACTGGACATTGCCTACATGGCACGGCCTGGCGCCGAGGAGATCCAGCTTGATCTGATTCTCGACTACAGAAGCAACGTCGCGCTTTATTCGGCGTTTCAGTCTTACTTTCGGGAGCACCTCCCGCCGTTGCTTGCGGTGTGGGGACGTCATGATCCCGCATTCGTGCCTGCCGGCGCTGCTGCTTACAAGCAGGATCTGCCGGAAGCCGAGGTTCGCCTCCTCGATGCAGGACATTTTGCCTTAGAGACGCACGCGCAACAGGTGGCCACCTTAATGCGCGCTTTTCTTGAACCGGTTGCCTACCAATCGCGACAGTTCGAGGCTCAATAGAAATCAAGTCGGCTGGCATGGTCGTCAGCCCCGATTATTTCGACAAATCATCGAGGTAATTATCATGACAAGACGTCATGTCTGGCGCCTGGCGCGCCGTCCTGCCGGTTCAATCGTTGCTGACGATTTTCAATTTGGCTCGGAGCCAATTCCCGAACTCAGTGACGGTCAGTTTCTGTTTCGCGTTCGTTACCTGTCACTCGATCCGGCACAGCGAGTTTTCATAGGCGATCAGGAACAGTTTCTGCCACCTGTCGAGCTTGGCGCTCCGATGTGCGGGCTCGTGGTCGGGATCGTCGAAGAAAGTAAGAAGGAAGGCATGGCGGTAGGCACAGTTCTGAGCGGCGCCGGTGAATGGGCTGACTATACCGTCAGTGACGGCAGCGGACTTACGGAGCTTCCGGCCTTCACGGGACTGAGTCTGGCGGAGACGTTCGGAACATTTAGTCTCGTAGGTCCCACTGCTTACTTCGGCCTACTGGATGTCACCCGCCCCCAGCCTGGAGAAACGCTGGTAGTTTCTGCGGCAGCCGGAGGCGTCGGCCAGATCGTCGGCCAACTCGGTAAGCTGAAAGGCTGTCGGGTGATCGGTATTGCCGGGGGCCCAGAGAAAGGTGCGTTCGTCACCGAGCAGCTGGGTTTTGACGCCTGCATCGACTATAAGTCCGTGAACGTGGGCGAAGCGCTGGATTATCTGGCACCCGAGGGCGTGGATATCTATTTCGAACAGGTAGGCGGCCCGATCAGAAACGCCGTCATGGAGCGCATGAAGATGTTCGGCCGTGTGTCTCTTTGCGGGATCATCTCCGAGTACAACGCCGTGGATGCTGATGCTCAGCCCAGCTTCTGGTGGACCATCATGATGCGACGCCTCACTATTCGTGGATTCATATTCGATGATTACCGAGCCCGTTTCCCGGAAGCCGTGGAAAACCTGGCTACATGGATGCAAGGCGGTTACCTCACGACAAGACAGGATATACGGCAGGGGCTCGAGAACGCTGTCTCGTCGCTGCAAGATCTTTATTCAGGGCGGAATTTCGGCAAGCTACTTCTCGAAGTGACACGCTAGCGTGTAGTTGCGGGCAGCTAAGTTGCTGCCGCACATGTAGGTTTTAACTGCTTAGTTCTTAAAGGTCCTGATATCTATGAAAACCCTCTTCTCAGACTACGATCTGTCGGGGCTGCGGCTCACTAATCGTACGGTCATGGCTCCAATGACTCGGTCGCGAGCGGCAGACACGGTTCCTGATGATGAAACGGCGCTGTACTACGCCCAACGTGCCGGTGCGGGTCTGATCGTCACCGAAGGCTCCCAGGTGTCTCGCCAAGGTGTCGGCTATCTGTTCACTCCAGGCATTCACACGCAGGAACAGTTAGCAGGCTGGCGCAAGGTCACGCACGCAGTTCATGACAAAGGCGGGAGAATATTCAGCCAGCTTTGGCACGTTGGTCGCGTCTCTCATACTTCCTTGTTTGAAAATGGCGAATCGCCCGTGGGTGCGACATCCAAGCGGGCCGAGAACACGACGTCATTCGCGTACGATGAAGCCGGGAACCCCGGCCCTGTACAAGCCAGCGCACCGCGACCGCTATCGGCCAGCGAAATTAAAAGCGTTCTTCAGGACTTTGCCAATGCGGCAGCAAACGCCATCGATGCTGATTTCGATGGGGTGGAGATACACGGTGGCAACGGTTATTTGATCGAACAGTTTATAAATGCCGGCATCAACGATCGGACCGATGAATACGGAGGCACGATCACAGGGCGGCTTCGCTTCGCGTTAGAGCTTGTTGACACAGTGGTTGATCGAATAGGTCGTGAGCGTGTGGGGTTTCGTATCTCACCTTTCAATCGTATTTTTGACATGCCTGCCTTCGATGGTGAGGAAAATACCTGGATCGCACTTGCGCAGGAACTTTCGAAGCGACGCCTCGCATACGTGCATATCAGCAATCGCGATGCATTGATTGAAAATGAGGATGGAAGAGAATTTCTGAGGCGATTCAGGCGAACATATACCGGGACGCTGATTCTGGCTGGTCAGTACACAAAGGAAGACGCTCAACAGGATATCCGGGAGGGCCTGGCTGATCTTGTCGCGTTTGGCCGGGCCTTCATTTCTAATCCCGATCTGGTTGAACGCTTCAAGAATGATTGGCCGTTGACCACGCCCGACCCAAGCACCTTTTACGGAGGAGATCAGGGGGGATATACAGATTACCCAGTGTATGAGGCCGCAACGCTATGAACGACTAGATACAGTTTAGTGACCTCTATTTGTCGAGGGTCACTGGATGAGAGATTCGGCACGTGCGCCGTAGCCCGACTCGGAACGCGGCAGTTTCCAACTTCTCGCGCCTAGGTTCATGATCGGTTAACTCGGCACGCTACACTATTGCATGAGACTTCCCAGAGTGGTACAAGTTGGGCGAGGATTTCGTGTTTAGTGTGGCGGAGCCTGTAGCGTGGAGATTGACCATTTGCATTCCAGGCCTCGCGCACCAGAGGGTGACGAGGTCGTCGAGTTTGGCCCGTTTAGCCTGTACATGGCAGGACGGCTGCTGCAGAGGAATGGGGTGGCTGTCAAACTCGGCAGTCGCTCGCTCGATCTTCTCATTGCTTTGGTCGAGCGGGCCGGCGACGTACTTTCCCGTCGAGAGTTAATCGCGCGGGCATGGTCGGGGCTAGTGGTAGATGAGGCCAACTTGCGCGTGGCCATCTCGAACCTTCGCAAGTGCTTGGATGATGGGAAAGACGGTGCGCGCTACATCGTCAACCTCCCTGGTCGCGGTTACACGTTCGTAGCACCCGTTTCTCAAGTGCGCCTCAAGTCGCCGTCTCCGAAACTCGAGATTGCCCGGTCTTCCGATGGGCGCTCTGCCAACCTGATGCAGGTTTCGGCGTTGGAGCATTCGTTGCCCCAGCGACTCGGGCGTCTCATTGGGCGTGACGGTTCGGTGCAGGAAGTTGGCCAGCTGCTCACAGATCATCGGTTTGTGAGCATCACGGGTCCAGGTGGAATGGGGAAGACGACCGTCGCAATTTCTGTAGCACATACGATGCTCAATGACTTTGGTGGCGCCGTGTTCTACGTCGACCTTGCCGCAGTCACTGACGCTCCGGTTGTTGCGAGCGCGATTGCTTCCGTGCTTGGGTTGAGGGTGCGGGTGCAAGATCCCAAGCCGAGCATCCTCGCTTTTTTTACTGCCCGAAGAGCTTTGCTCGTGCTGGACAATTGCGAGCACCTGATCGGCGAGATTGCGGCTCTTGCGGAGTGGCTTTATAAATCGGCGCCTCAAGCTCATCTACTTGCGACCAGTCGAGAGTTGTTGCGTGTCGAGGGCGAACATGTGCATATTCTTCGACCGCTTGATGTTCCATTGGCTGAAGAAGCGATGACAGCGTCGGGTGCGATGGAGTTTTCCGCAGTCCAGCTTTTCATGGATCGAGTCGCGGCAAGCGGGGCGCGGGAGACGCTGACGGATGAGACCGCCCTACTTGCTGTAGAAATCTGTCGAAAGATGGATGGCATTGCCTTGGCGATCGAATGGGCAGCGGGCCGGGTGCGCTCTTACGGTCTGCGCGGAACTGCGGAACTGATTAACAGCCGGTTCAATCTCCTCTGGCAGGGGAGGCGTAGCGCGCCCCCGAGGCATCAGACGCTCCAGGCGATGCTTGATTGGAGTTGCAACCTGATATCCGCGAGCGAGCGCCGTGTCCTGTACCGGCTGTCGGTGTTCGTAGGCCCGTTCCAACTGAAGGCGGCGCAGTGGATCGCAGCAGACGCGATCCTGACCCAAGCCGAGGTGCTAGTGG
This sequence comes from Pusillimonas sp., assembly GCF_044464525.1. NCBI lineage: Bacteria > Pseudomonadati > Pseudomonadota > Betaproteobacteria > Burkholderiales > Alcaligenaceae > Pusillimonas > Pusillimonas sp. The sequence continues at coordinate 117,018 of NZ_JBIQLE010000004.1, read as the reverse complement.
CAATTGAAAGCCTTGTCGACAAATCACTGCTGTCTTCATCAATATTGAACGGATCGAGTTATCTGCGTCTTCTGGATACGACGCGCGCGTACGCCTCGGAAAAACTGACGGAGTCGGGAGAGGTCGACTCCGTCTCGCGGACTCTTTCCGAGTATCTCATCGAGCAATTCAACCGAAATAGTGATCATGAGAATGAGCGTCGGGCGGCGGACCATGATGTGATGCAGGTCGGCAACGTGCACACTGCGCTTGCCTGGGCATTTTCCGAGACAGGTGATGGCGCATTGGGAGTTCGTTTGGCAGCGCTCGCCGCACCGCGTCTGTTGGAGTTGGCGCTGCTGGAGGAATGTTATCGCTGGTGTCACGCTGCGCTGTTGCAACTGGGTTCGCATGAGGGTTCGCGGACGCACCTTATCTTGCAAGAGGCATCGGCGATCTCCGCACTACTGACTCGAGGCAGTGGAAAGGAAGTCCGCAATTCGATCGAGCTTGCGCTGCGCCTTGCCCGGGACTTGAACGATCACGAACGCGAACTCGGACTGCTCACGGGACTGCATATCTTTATGATCGAAGTCGGTGACACCAAGGGGGTGGTCGAAGTGAGCAAGCGCAGTATTGAGCTGGCGCGCAGGGTCAACTCTCCGGCAGGCATCGTCATGACTGAGTGGATGCTCGGTTGTGCGTATCACTTGGTCGGCGATCAAGCGGGCGCGCTACGCCACATCCAAGAGGGCTTCAAGCAAGCTGCGGCGTGGGGGGTGACGAAGGTCGGTATATATGGTTACGCACATCGCACACGTGCGCTCATCGTCCTGGCGCGCGCACTCTGGCTGAGCGGCGCCGTAGACCGTGCAGCCCAAGTTGCGCATCAGGCGGTACAGGAAGCCGAGCAGAACGAACAGCCGGTGAACGTATTCGTCGCCGAATTGCTATACGCGTCGACGGTTTTCGTGTGGCGGGGAGACGTAGAGGAAGCCGAAGTGCTCGTGAGCCGTCTCGTGGAGCATGTCGGTCGTTACCCGTTTGGTCCATGGGCGGCCTTCGGTATTGCTATGTCAGGCGAAGTGGCTTTGCTGAGGGGGGAATTCCATGTGGCGGCAAACAGGCTCCGCGAGGCGTTAGGTACATTGCAGGCGGAGAAACGTCTCTTACTCACGACGACGCTCGGCCGATCGATGTCGGAGGCCCTGCTCGAATGCGGTGAAATCCTGGAGGCGGAGGCTTTGATCTCCGCGGCTCTGGAAGGAGCCGTGGCGCGGCATGAATCATTCGACATGCCTGAGCTGTTACGTACGCGCGCGCAAGTCGGGGTTGTTTCCGGTCGGTTGGATTCTGGCGCGGCCAAGACAATGTTGCGAAATTCGATTGAACTTGCAAATAGTCAAGGCGCGCTCAGTTTGGAATTGCGCTCCGCCATGGCTTTAGGCGCACTGCTTGCAAACGAGGACCAGGCTGATGAAGCCTACGCGATCCTAGCGGCGGTTTACGGCCGCTTTAAGGAAGGGCACGAAACACGCGATCTGAGAACAGCCAGACAGTTCATCGAAGCCTGGCGTCCGGTCGCGAGGGAAGAGCGGGTTTCTGATTGACCTCGCGGTTTACACGGCTTTAGTGCTGTCGTGGCTTACGCCGACTGGAATTTCGATAAGCGTTGGTTGCCTGATTCGGTAGAATTCCTTGTGTTACTCCGCTCCTACCGAGAAGGCGGCTGTGTCTTCGGTCGTTTTCAAAGTCCACGAGCCCGACTGGCGGAACGAGCTGGCAGAGGCATAGGTATCTTCCATGAACTGGAAATAAATCATCTTTCCGTCACGGACCTTGGCGAGGATGGAAAACGGTGATGTGAACACGTCGCCCATAGTTACGGATCGGTAGGTAAATTTACCAAAAATCGCGACATCTTCGCCGGAAGCAATTTTATCGGTGATAGCAAAGTCTTCGATTTTCCAGTAGTGCCCGACCTGCATGAATACGCTGCTGTAGGCCTTCGGACCCTTGTTTGTACCGGTCCAAGGCAGGATTTTCTTAAGTTCCGGATTGTCGAAGTTAAGAGAAACGTAGGTTGCGTTTGGAGCGACCAATCGCTTCGCGGCAGCTTCAACTTTGTCAGGCGTGGTATTCGACAGGAATTCCATGACAACCGACAGTGAGGCTGCAGACTGCGCGTCGCCAATCGACTGTGCTTTGGCTGGGAGGACGAATGAAATTGACGCGATGGACATACTAGCGGCGAGCGCAATTACTGCGGCGGCCGATTTGGTTTGAATAATCGTGATCATGAGCGTTCTCCATTTAGGGGACCAATGGTGTTACTCAACGTTCGTCGGTCAATACTTTGAACCCCAAACTCTATCTGGGGTTGGCGATCGTGGAAGAGGTCCGGAGTCAGAAGTCTGAGTTTTGGGTTGGTCATGTTAAATTTCCTGTAGAACCTTTTTGTGTCGATAGTGGCTACCACCACTGCATCGATATCCGGTCTACCGTGGCGGTGCCTGAGGTAGATGCCCGGGCAGTTTTCGGCTTTATTGGCCGCACTCAGGCTATTGCCATAAAGGCAGTATCACTATCTCGCACAAAGCCCTCCGTTGATTGGACGGGCGTGCTTTTATGGACGATTCGTGCGGCCATTAGGGTGGTACAAGCTGGATGAGGACCTCGTGTATTGTCTTGCGGAGCCTGTAGCGTGGAAAAAAATCATTTGCATCCGCGGCCTCGCATGCCGGAGGAAGATGGGGTCCTCGAGTTTGGCCCGTTTCGTCTGCATGTCGCTAAACGCGTGCTGCAGCGACAGGGGGTGGCAGTCAAACTTGGCAGTCGCTCGCTTGATCTGCTGATTGCGTTGGTTGAGCGGGGCGGCGACGTACTTTCCCGGCGAGACTTGATCGCGCGAGCATGGTCAGGTCTAGTGGTGGACGAGGCCAACTTGCGGGTAGCCATCTCGAGCCTTCGCAAGTCCTTGGATGATGGGAAGGACGGTGCGCGCTACATCGTCAATCTCCCTGGTCGCGGTTACACCTTCGTCGCGCCCGTTTCACGAGTGCGTCTCGAGTCGCTATCTCCGAAACTCGAAGCCACCCCCGATTTACTCTTCGCCAGCGGAGCGCCCATTTCGCTCTCGGAACAATCGTTGCCCGAGCAGCTCGGACGTCTCATTGGGCGTGATGGTTCGGTGCAGGAAATTGTCGAGTTGCTCACAGATCATCGGTTTGTAAGCATCATCGGCCCGGGTGGAATGGGCAAGACGACTGTTGCGATCTGCGTGGCGCATACGATGCTAGATGCCTTTGACGGCGCGGTGTACTACGTCGACCTAGCCTCAGTGACTGATTCCGCGCTCGTGCCCGGCGCGATTGCTTCCGTGCTTGGCTTGAAGATGCAGGTGCATGATCCCAAGTCAAGCATCCGGGCGTTTTTTTGCGCCCGAAGAGCGTTGCTGCTACTGGACAATTGTGAGCACCTCATCGACGAAATTGCGGTTCTCGCAGAATGGCTTTATAAACGCACGCCGCAAACTCACCTGCTTGCGACCAGTCGCGAGTTGTTGCGTGTCGAGGGGGAACACGTTCATATCCTTCCAGCGCTTGATGCTCCGCCTGTTAGCGATGGTATTACGGCGGCCGATGCGTTGGCGTTTCCTGCGGTCCAGCTTTTTATGGATCGCGTGGCTGCAAGTGGGGTACAAGAGGCGCTGACGGATGAGCTGGCTCCGCTTGCCGTCGAGATTTGTCGAAAGATGGACGGCATCGCCCTGGCTATCGAATGGGCAGCCGGGCGGGTTCGATCGCATGGTCTGCGAGGAACCGCAGAACTGATCGACAACCGCTTCAATCTTCTATGGCAGGGCCGCCGTAGCGCGCCTCCCAGGCATCAGACTCTCCAGGCAATGCTTGATTGGAGTTACAACCTGTTGTCCGAGCGCGAACGTTGCGTGTTGTACCGGTCGTCCGTGTTTGTGGCTCCGTTCAAGCTAGCGGCAGCACAGCGGCTTGCAGCGGACGCGGTAATCACGGAAACTCAGGTGGCGGAAGCAACCGCAAGCCTCATCGACAAATCATTGCTGTCACCAGTGATCTTGAATGGATCAAGCTATCTGCGTCTTCTGGATACGACGCGCACGTACGCCTCGGTAAAACTGTTGGACTCGAGAGAGGTCAACACCGTCTCGCGGAAACTCGCCGAATATCTCATTGAGCAATTCTCCCGAAGTAGTGATCATGAGAGTGCGCGGCGGGCTGCGGACAGTGATGTGATGCAGGTCGGCAACGTGCGCACTGCTCTTGCCTGGGCATTCTCCGAGGAGGGGGAAGGCGAACTGGGAGTTCGTCTGGCAGCGTTCGCCGTACCGCTTCTATTGGAATTATCACTGCTGGAAGAGTGCCATCGCTGGTGTCAGGCCGCGCTGTTGCAACTGGGCTCACACGAGGGCTCCGCGACGCATCTCATTTTGCAAGAGGCGTTGGTGATCTCCGCATTGTTTACTTGCGTAGATCGAGATGAACTTCGTCATTCAATTGAATGCGGGCTGAGTCTGGCACGGAAGTTGGGCGACCACGAAACTGAACTCGAGCTGCTCGCGGGGCAGCATATCGTTATGTGCCATATTGGACGCTTCCGTGAGGCGGTCGAGGTGAGTTGCCGCAGTCTCGAGCTGGCGCGCAGGGTCGGTTCATCTGCGGGAATCGTCATGTCCGAGTGGATGCTCGGGTGTGCGTATCACTTGGCGGGCGATCAGGCGGGAGCGCTATGCCATATCGAAGAGGGCTTCAAGCAAGCTGCGGCGCGGGGCGTGACGAAGGTAGATATTTATGGTTACGAACATCGGACCCGCGCCCTTATCGTCTTGGCACGCGCACTCTGGCTGAGCGGCGCGACCGACCGCGCCGCTCAAGTTGCACGTCAGGCAGTCGAGGAAGCTGAGCCGGACGAGCAGCCAATGAGCATGTTCGTCGCTTTGCTATACGCTTCGACGGTTTTTTTGTGGCGGGGAGATGTAGAGGAATCGGAAGCGCTGGTAAGCCGCCTCATTGAACACGTCGGTCGTTACTCGTTTGGTACAAACGCGGATTTTGGCGTCGCGCTATCAGGCGAAGTAGCTTTGCTTCGCGGAGAGTTCCGGACTGCGGCAAACAGGCTTCGAGAGGCGCTAGCTACCATGCATGCGGAGAGGCGACAAATCCTCACGAACAGGCTGACCCGATCGATATCTGAGGCGCTGTTCGAATGCGGTGAGATCCTGGAGGCCGAGGCGATGATAGCCGCGGCAGTGGAAGGGGCTGAGGCACGCCAAGATTCATTCGACATACCTGAGTTGTTGCGTACGCGCGCGCAAATCGGGATTGTTTCCGGTCGATTGGATCCGCGCGCTGCTGAAGAGATGTTGCGGCATGCGATGGAGCTTGCAAACAGTCAAGGCGCGCTCAGTTTGGAATTGCGCTCCGCCATGGCTTTAGGTGCACTGCTTGCAAGCGAGAAGCGGGCTGAAGAAGCCTACGCGATCCTCGCCGAGGTTTACGGCCGCTTTACGGAAGGATACGAAACGCGCGATCTCAGAACCGCCTTACAGTTGATGAACGCCTGGCGTCGGGCCCCGACAGCAAAGCCAGACGCTGATTAAGTCGTAATGCCATTGCTTGGCGAGGTGTTCACCCCGAGGGCCTTATTCCAGCAAAGTCTCAGCATCGCAATACTGGAACTGCACTTTCGGTCAAGAAATAGTGAGCACTAATTAAAAAGAGGCTCCGGACTACACGGTCATTTACAGGGTTTTACACCGCTTTACGGGCGCCACGACACGCGAACTCGTAGGATACAAGGACGCAATTCGGGGGCGTACGCGCCCTGTAGGAGGTGTTTCTTGGCCAGTCAATCAAGCGGTTCTCTCCTTCCTCCAACTGTGGGAGAGTTCTTTGAGGCAACGAATGCTGGTGACCTGCCCCGTCTTCTTGAGGTCTTCGCGGCGGACTCGATCGTCAATGATCAGTTGGAGCAGTGGCGCGGGCGGGCACAACTAAGCGAGTGGGCCGCGCGAGATGTTATCGGGCAGCAGCTAACGCTTCGCCCCACTCATTGGATCCAGCACTACGGCCACTGCGTGGTCGCGGCTCACGCCGACGGAAATTTTGATAAGCGTGGGTTGCCTGAACCGTTGAGAGTTATGCTTTATTTCACACTCACGGAAGACAAAATCGTGCAGTTGATTGTTCTGCGAGATCGCTCGGGCACGTCTTCTTTCGACACGTAGTCGGGAAGCTCGGCGTAGAGATAGAGCAGGTCTCCTTTACGGAGCTTTTCAACTCCTTACTACCGCATTTGAGTGTGTACGCCCGATCATTCTACATAGGTGGATCGAGATCCACGTTTTTGATCGGAGAGAATCCCATGAACACTATCGCGGTGTCAGCCACTGAGGCTGAGGAACGGAGTCGGCAGAGCGGGGTGGCATTGGCAGCAACTTTGCTGGAGCTACTCACTGAAGCACAATCCAAGGTGGAACTTGATCGTCAGGGAGCCCAAGCATACCTGTCCCGGGCGGCAGGGTTGCTGGCGGCTACTCTGGAAAGGGACGCCCAACCGAAGGTTGAGCGCGCACTCTACGGCGGACTACCGCGGTGGCAGGCGAAACGCCTGAAAACCTTCATCGAGGAGAATCTCGAGCAGCCTATCAGAAGTCCTGATCTCATCGCACTCACTGGAATGAGCGCGGGGCACTTCTTTCGAACTTTCAAGGCGACATTCGGCCAGGCTCCGTTCGCCTACGTTGCGAGCCGGCGCATAGAGCGCTCGCAGCAGCTGATGCTAACGACTAACCATTCCCTTTCCCAAATCGCGCTCGATTGCGGGATGTGCGATCAGTCTCATTTCACGCGCCAGTTTCGGCGGCTGGTGGGTATGCCGCCGGGTGAATGGCGGCGGCAATATGCCTGCGGGTCGCTAGACACAAGTCGTCAGATACGGAAGTCGCAACATGCCGAATTCTCAAGTGACGCGTTTGCTTCGCGGATGTCGTCCCGCGAGGCTCGGAGCTCCCGGGCTCCGCTTGGCCAGTAAGCCGATGTCGATTGCCGCGCTGATGTCCCGCAATACAAGAGTTACGCAAAGTTCTCGTCCTTCAAGCAGACGTACCGAGATACCGTGAGCCGAAATAACGGTACTGGCGCCCACGGTGTTGAGCAGTACAGCGCTCCCGTATCGCACCCCCGCCAAGCGACGAAATAACGACCTCACGGTTCTTCCATACCAGCAAGCTTATCCAATTAATGGCTGGTCGTTTGCGAGATAGTGATACCTCAGTCAAGGCACTAGGGCATACATCTTTATCGACTACCAACCTCTTCATGTTTCGTCGATTCTCTCGACGCTGCGAGGAGCCGCGTACCGATGTGCTGCAAGCTTTAGCTTGACTGATCCCGCAAGGAGACGGCGAGGGTTTTATGAGCGTCGTCGAAAATTCCGGCGGTTTCAACGCTGAAAAGGCCGCTACGAAATCGGCCTAATCACCAGCAACATCACTACTTTCATCAGGAACAACTATGACTACTTCGACTACCAACTTTGCCATTGCGATCAGCCTGGTGGCGTCCGCTGCCTTCACGACAGCCCACGCGCAAGAATCACCAAGGCAGCCCCGACAGCCAGTACACGTCTCGGGGGCCAGTGAGAACGTTAAGAACGACCTTTCCGATTGGAGAAAAGCCGGCTTTGACCAACACACCTCTGACATACTTTCATACGACGTATACGGCGCCGAGTACCAGCGGCGCTACGCAAAGTACCAAGAGCTGAAACGACAACGGACTGGGGCAACTACCACCAGTGAGTAGGCGTGCTGTGCGAGGCCGAAACTGCTCCCAACAGTCGTGCGTGATGCGCGCACCGTTTAGCAATGTCGGCCCCGCCGCCCGCTCGCCAGCTGATCTTCCCAAGCGTCAGGCGGCACCGGCCGACTGCAGCATCGCGTCTTTTCGTTCCGTGATCTGTGGCAACAGAAGGTTATATCCCCGCAGATAGTACCAATGGCGACGACAGCGTAGTCCAACATACGAGGCTAGACTCCCGGCAGTTGGCGCTGGCTTTGCTAAGTACGGTTGCCTATCCGAACGATTAGGGCTGCCTATCACCTTATCTACCCCTTGGGTGTGGTGATGCTATTGTTTGAACCGCTGTTCAGGTCGCCATCGACCCGCGTTTTTGATAAATGAGATCGACGATTTCTCCGTTGCTCTGGTAGCCATCGACAAGCTGCTGGAACAGCTCGCGCGAGCGCGGGTAGTCGTCCAGCCGGATGGCGCTGTCCAGTTCGGCCAGGGCGGCCTTTAGTGCGCTCCAGGGCATGTCTTTTTCGTCGGCGCGCATGATCATGGGATGTTCGGTGGGCGAGACATTGTCGCCAATCAACAATTCTTCATATAGTTTTTCGCCGGGGCGCAGGCCGGTGTAGCGGATTTCAATATCGCCGTCGGAATTGCCGGCGTGGCGCACGCTCAGGCCCGAGAGCTGGACCATTTTCTCGGCCAGCCTGGCTATCTTTACCGGCTCCCCCATGTCCAGCACGAAGACGTCGCCGCCCCGGCCCATGGAGCCGGCCTGGATCACGAGTTGGGCCGCCTCGGGTATGGTCATGAAGTAGCGCGTGATGTCCGGATGGGTGACGGTGACGGGACCGCCCTTGCGGATCTGCTGCTTGAACAGCGGAATGACCGAGCCCGAAGAACCAAGCACGTTGCCGAAGCGCACCATGGTGAAGCGGGTGCGATTGTCGACGGCGCTGTCGCGCTTGCCATACAGGACCGGCCGGTCTTCCTTGGCCAGGGCCTGCAGGACCAACTCCGCCATGCGCTTGGTGCCGCCCATCACGTTGGTGGGGCGCACGGCCTTGTCGGTGGAAACCAGCACGAAGTGGCTTACGCCGGCACGTAGCGCGGCCTGGGCGGCATAAAGGGTGCCGAAGGTGTTGTTGACGACGCCCTCGGCGACGTTGTTTTCGACCATGGGCACATGCTTGTAGGCGGCGGCGTGGTAAACGGTGTCCACCTTCCAGGCGTCCATTACGTCGAACAGGCGACTGGGGTTGCGCACCGAGCCCAGCACCGGGACGATGCGTATCGGCAAGCCTGTCCGTTGTGCGTGTTCTTCAAGTTCGCGCTGGACGGCATACAGCCCGAACTCGGAATGCTCGAACAGGATCAGGGCTCGCGGTGTGCCGCGCATGATCTGCCGGCAAAGCTCTGAGCCGATCGATCCGCCCGCGCCGGTCACCATGACGACCTGGTCGTCTATGCAGCGGGCGAACAGGGCCTGGTCGGGCGCGACGGGATCGCGCCCCAGCAGGTCGTCGACGCGAACCTCGCGCAGGGCCTCGACCTGCACGCGGCCGGCCGCAAGGTCCATCAGCCCAGGCAAGGTGCGTACGGGCACGGCGTGCGACACCAGCATGTCGATGATTTCATTACGGCGCGCCCGCGAGGCCGATGGTATGGCCAGGAGTATTTCGTGGGCATCTGTATCGCGCAGCATATAGTCGATCTTATTCGGCGAATACACTTGCAGGCCTGCCATCAGGCGTCCTGTCAGCTCGGGGTTGTCGTCCATAAAACCAACGGGCAACAGTTCACCGCCCAGCCGCAGCGCTTGCAGAAGCTGGTTGCCGGCCGCGCCCGCGCCGTAGATCACCACGCGTGGACGTTCTTCTTTGCGTCGGCCGCCATTCGGTATCAGGGGCAGGGTGTCCTCGCCGAACTGTACGTTGTTGAAATAGTGCCGCACGAGCGCCCGAAGACCACCAATGAAAAGCAGGCTCAGCAGCCAATAGATGATGATGGTCGAGCGCGGAACGATGGCGCGCGAGTCGCCATACAGGTAGACGACGACGGCCAGCAAAGCGGCGGCAGCGGTGACGACGCGGCCGATCGCCGTCAGTGCCTGCGGGCCCAGGTAGCGCATGACGGTGCGGTACAGCCCGCAACGCAAGAACAATGGGATGGCGGTCAAGGGCGCGGCGGTGAACAGCCACGCGTGATTGCCGAAGGGCTGTACGACGCGGGCGTCTCCCAGCCGTATGACAAACGCCAGCCATAGCGCCAGCCAGATCAGGAGCACGTCCACGGCGATCTGCAGCATGCGCTTGCTGCGAGGGGAGAGCTTCAGCAGCCGTTCCCTCAGCGCCTGGCTGTGAACGTGCAGGGTTCGTTCACTGTCCATGGTGAGTTTCCATAAGCGTTGCCTCGCGCATGACGCCGGCCAGCGCCAGGCAGGTTTGCGTGATCTCGTTTTCCTCTAGGGTGGGGTGAACCAGAAACATCAGAGAGGTTTCACCCAGTTCGCGGGCTACCGGCAAGGGGCGCGCTGGGCGCCAGCCCGTGCCGTCAAAGGCTTTCTCCAAATAGACCTCAGAACATGAGCCCTGGTAGCAGGGCACGCCGCGCGCATTGATCTCCTGAATGATTCGGTCGCGGCTCCAGTCGTCCCGCAGGCTTTCAGGCTCGACAAAGACATAGCATTTATAGGCAGCGTGTCGGCAATAACCGGGGACCTTGGGCGCTCGCAGCCCCCGAATGCGGCGGGCTGCGTTCCAGATGCGACGCGCGTGCGCAAGCCGACGCTCATGCCATTCAGGCATGCGTTGAAGCTGGATGCGGCCAATGACCGCTTGAGTTTCCTGCATGCGCCAGTTGGTGCCGAAGCTTTCATGCAGCCAGCGAAATCCGGAAGGGTGCTCGCGTTCATAGACTGCCTCCCAGCTTTTACCGTGATCTTTATGTGCCCAGATCTTGCGCCACAGCGTCTTGTCGTTGGTGGTGATCATGCCGCCCTCACCGCCGGTCGTCATGATTTTGTCCTGGCAGAATGACCAGGCGCCGATGTGGCCAATGGAGCCAACAGGCCTGTTCTTGTAGCGGGCGCCATGGGCTTGGGCGCAGTCTTCGATGACCCATAGGTCGTGCTCGCGGGCCAACTCCATGATGGGGTCCATGTCGCAGGGCCAGCCCGCCAGGTGCACGCAGATCACGGCTCGTGTTTGTTTCGTCAGCACGGCCGCGATGGACCGGGCGTTGATGTTTTGCGAGTCGCGATCGACGTCGGCGAACACGGGCACTGCGCCACTGCGCACTATGCTCGAGGCCGAAGCCAGGAAGGTGCGCGGGGTCACGATAACCTCGTCGCCCGGCTGGAGTTCCAAGGCGATCAATGCCGCTTCGAGCGCCTGCGTGCCGTTACCCAGAGCGACGGCATGAGCGCAGCCGGACCATTCGGCAAATTCCTTTTCGAATCGTCGACCTTCCTCGCCCGTCCAATAGTTGACCTTGTTGGAAAGCAGTACTTTGCCGACAGCCTGAGCTTCCTCGTTGGTGTAGTGCGGCCAGGGCGAAAAAGCGGTATTCAACATAATGTGCAAGCTCGCAAAATAAGGGAATGGATGTTCAGGGTATCGATGGCAGGTCCGGCGCTTGCGCGTGGGCCGGTCGAGCGCGCGCCGGCGTTCCGACGGCAATCATGCCGTCGGCCACGTCACGCACGACGGTCGCGCCGCTGCCTACGGTGCTTTCGCAACCTATGCGGATCAGGTGATTGACATTGGCGCCCAGGCCTACCCAGCTTTGCCGGCCGATACGCGCTCCGCCGCCCAGGCCCGCATTCGGTCCGATGTGTACGTAGTCTTCCAGTACGCAGTCGTGCTCTATGATGCAGCCGGTATTCAGGATGACGCCGGCGCCCACGTGCGCGCCGGCATTGACGACGGCGCGCGCGAACACCACGCAGCCGGCTCCAAGCTGTGCGTGGCGGCTGATGATGGAGGCCGGATGCAGCACGCAAGTCATCGGAGCTCCGGCCGCCAACAGTTTCTTCTGCACGTTTGCGCGGACCTGGTTGTCGCCGATGCCGACGATGACGCCGTCGTACTCGTGCAGCCGTTCGAGCAAGAGCGCCACGTCGCCACGGATTTGCCACGGGCCGTTATGAATCGCGGTGCGTGGCCAGGCGTCGTCGTAGAATTCCGTGCTGGTCCAGCCGCTGCATTGTGCCGCGTCGGCAATGACGCGGCCATGGCCGCCGGCGCCCACAATCGCTAACCGCTTCATTGTTTGTCTCCCATGAATTTACGCATGGTCGCCTCGCCCTGCGCGGCAACGCCGCGCCGACTCAGGACCAGCCGCAGCGTCATCACCAATATCTTCAGGTCGAGCCGGAAGCTGCGGTGGTCCACATACCAGATGTCCAGCTCGAATCGTTCGCTCCAGTCGACGTTGTTGCGGCCATGGACTTGAGCCCAGCCTGTAAGGCCGGGGCGCACCTCGTGCCGGCGACGCTGCCTGGCGTTGTAGTGCGGCAGGTATTCCATTAGCAGGGGGCGGGGGCCGATCAGGCTCATGTTCCCCTTCAACACGTTCCAGAGTTCCGGCAATTCGTCCAGGCTGGTAGAGCGAAGCTTTTGTCCGAAGGGAGTAAGGCGGTCGGCGTCCGACAGCGGTCGTCCTGAGGCGTCTTGAATATCCAGCATCGTGCGGAACTTGATCAAGGTGAAGGGCTCTTCATTCAACCCGGGCCGCTGTTGCCGGAACAAAACGGGGCGCCCCAGCTTTACGGCCACCAGCAACGCCACGCCCGCGAGCACCGGTGCCAGCAACACCAAGGCCAAGGCCGAGACCACGATGTCGAACAGTCTTTTGATCATGAGTTCTGTCTGCCTATGTTCATCTTGCTTAGCATGTATGCATTGACTTTGTGCACGTCGAATTTCTGCTCGGCGATGGCGCGTGAGCGCTTGCCCATGGCCGCGATCCGGCTCGGCGAACTGTGTAGCGCTTCCATGGCTTGTACCAAGGCGTCCACGGAGCGGGGCGGCACAAGATGGCCGTTGCCGCCTTCTTCCACGGTTTGCCGACAACCGGGTGCGTCGGTGGTGATGACGGCGCGGCCCATGGCCATGGCCTCGAGCACGGTGCGTGGAGTGCCTTCGCGGTAAGAAGGAAGGACATAAACGCTGCTGGCGGCTACGGCCGGGCGCACGTCTTGCAGACGCCCCAAATAATGGATGGCGCCGGATGATGTCCAATCCTGAAGCTCTTTCTCGTGGATGGCATCAGGGCTGTCGTCTATCCATCCCGCGAGGCTGAAAACGCACTCGGGATAAGTAGAGCGCATGCGCGCCGCAGCGGCTGCATATTCGCGCACGCCCTTGTCGCCCAACAGCCGGGCAATCAGCAAGAAGTGCGTCGCGGCCGGCAAAGGCGCCACCTGATACTGATCCAGATCCACTCCGGAGCCGTTCACCACATGCGCGTCTTGCCCATTGGAAATAATGCTCAAGGAACAGAACAAGGCTTTGTCATCCGGATTCTGGAAGAAAGCCGCATGGGCTTTCTTGAGTCCCAGGCGATATAGGCCTTGGGCGAGCGAGCGCAGCAGCTTGCGGTCTGACTTCCCGTCGCCCTGGAAGGTGTAGCCCAAGCCCGTAATCAGTGCGTAACGGCGTGGAACGCGAGCCAGCCAAGCAGCCAAGGTTCCATAGATGACGGGTTTGATGGTGTATCCCAGGGTGTAGTGCGGCCGCACACGACGCATCAGGCGCCATAGGGCGAACAGGGTCTTCAGGTCGGCAGCAGGATTCATGCCCGTACGCCGCAGGGGTATGTCGTGGGCTGTGAAGCCGCGGGCTTCCAGTTCGCGCCTTGCGGGCGAGCGGGGTGGCAGGTTTGGCGCGGCGACGTGGACGTCCAGGCCTTGGGACCGCAGGGCGTCCAGCAGCGCACCACGAAACTGCAAGATTGAATCGGCAAAGCCAGCAATCAGCAAGAATTTCATGGTTTGAGGGCGCCGGGGCCGTAGTCGGCCGGCGCATAAGTATTTCGAACAGCCATTCGATGGCGGGCCGAGCGTTGGCGCGAACGTCCCATCAGCGAGATGAACAGGTAGATCAGCATGGGGGCGAACATCCATTTCTGTCGCACAGCGATGCCAAGATTGGCCGTGGTAAGGGCCAGGATCAGCCACGTCAGCATGCAGTAGAACCACATGAAGGCCCGATTGCCCGCCAGTTTGTATCGGCGCCGGCGAAGAGCCTGGGCGCCGCCCGCGAAGACCAGGAAGATCAGCGCCAGGTTGTCGACAGAGGCCGCCAGCGCGAATATGCTGCCCGCTTCGTAGGGCATGGGCCGGAACAGATAACTGAACAGCTGCATGGGCAAGCTCATCGAGGCGATGTCCACGCTGCTGCCTCCTTGCGTGTTGACCGATTGCCGCTCTTCGACGTAGCTCATGATGTCGTCCGTGCCGGACGCTTCGCCCAGCCCCGCATAGCCAAGGGCGAATGGCACCATGACGGCGGTGGCGGCAAGCGCCGCCGTACCCAGGAAAAGCCGCTGCCCCAGGGGCAGCCGGCGTTGAAGCACGAGCGAACCGGTCAGCGCAATGACCATGACGCCCGCAATGTGGGGCCTGACCAGGGCCATGATGAAGATGGCCACGGCGAGCAGTACGTAGCGCCGGCGCACATCGAGGGCCGCGAACAGTGTCAGAGCGGCTGCCATGAACGCCAGCGAGTCTTTGCCCAACGCCGATGACCAGAAACTAATGGATGGAAGCAGTACGATCAGCGTGGCAAAGCGACGCAGCAGCCTGGACTTGTCTGCGGTCGCAGCTTGCAGGCAGGCGTCGAACGCGATCAGGCCGATGCTGCCGAAGATATTGAAAAGCAGGCACGCGCCCAGGAAGGACAGATCCAGCCCGGTTACGAACAGGGTGGCGATGTTGACCACCGCTCCGGTGCCAAAAGGCGCCATGAACTCGCCTTGCTGCGCCTTCATGTAGTAGACCAGAGCGTCGGCGCCATTCTCGATGGCATATGCGGCGTACGCCAGGCAGAGCAGGGTATGCCATGCGTAAAGCAGTGCTGCGCGGCCATGGCGCACGCCCAGCATGCGCCCGGCCTTCAGCGCCGCCAAAAGTCCCGCCAGGCATACGAGTACGGCGCTAGCCAGTTGCAGTGGCAATCCGATCAGTTCCATGTTCAGACTCGCCGGGCAGGACGCATGGCGTCCGGGGAAAGGCGGTTTTTGACGATGCGGAACTTCCCGCTGGCCTCACGCGGAATCTCGTCCACCTGATCCAGCCTGATGCGCATCGCGCTGCCCAGGCGCTCGGTCAAGGCGTTCAGGAAGCGGGCGCGTTGTTCGGACGTGAAGCGTTCATTGCCTACTACCGTGACGTCGACCGTGTCAGGAGCGTCTTGCACGACCTGGAAGCAGATGATGCCCCGGGCATCTTTGGTGCAATTGCTGATGTTGCCCAGATTCACCTTGCCGTTTTCGGGCGACCAGATGAAGTCGGCGCTGCGGCCGTCGATGTGTTGCACCACGGGAAAGCATGAGCCGCATGCGCAGCGGTGATCCTCTGGCGCCAGGCTGATCCGATCGCCGATGCGGTAGCGGATCAACGGCGTGCCTCGCGTGGTGAACGGCGTAACCAGGATTTCCCCCTCGCGTGCGGGCCGCATGGCTTCGTCGACGACTTCGAAGACACCCGTAAGGGGATGGATGTGCAGCGACCCTTCGGGGCATTGCAGGATGAAGGGCGCGCCTTCCGAAGCCGCATACTGGTCGACCACGCGGCAGCCCAGGGTATCCGGTATCAGCTCACGGTGAACCGGCAGCACGGTTTCAGCGGTAGGAAAAAACGTGTCGACCTTGCCGTCGTAGCGTAGCCCGCGCTCCTGGGCCAAGGTGCAAAGATCCAGCACGCTGGAAGGGAAGCCAACGATGTAGTCGGGTTGGAAAGCCTGCAACGCCCGCCAGTACGCGTCGAAGTACTGCGTGCCGATGTGGAAGGTTGAAAAGAAGCGGATCTTGTTGAGGTGGTCGTCGCGCCAGACGCGGCCGCTTTCCAGGTCGGACGGGCGCAGCAGGCTCTTGCCGCTGAACCACGCCACCTTGCGGCCCAGCTTGTACCCGTAGCGCGCCCGAAAGTGATCCTTGAGCGCGAAGCGTTCCTGCATGTCTTCCGGATGGTAGATCACCTTCATCGACGCACCGGTGGTTCCGCCGGTGAGGCTTACGATGCCCTGGCTTTCGTCCAGTGTTCGTATCTGCTCCATGTTCGCCAGCAGATCTTCTTTTTCGAGAATGGGAAACTGGTGCAGCGCCTTGCCGCGATGCCGGGCGTACCAAGGCGATTTTTCAGTTGCCCATTGCAGAAACAGTGCTTGACGGCGGGCGGCTTCGCGCGCCACCTCTTGTGGCTCCGCCTGTTCGTATTCGCGGTAATAGCGCTGGTACTCGCGGTATCTACCGCGATGTCTTTGGCGGTAGAGATGGGTGTTGTAAAGGCTGATGCCGGCATCCTGAACCGAGGCCGGCGCGTATTTCAAGATCAGTTCTTTCAATGCCATGCAGGGTTTCCTTTGTGTCGAATCGGCGCCGGCACGGCGTCCTCGTAGAGGGCCTCAAACCGTTTCACCGCATGGGCGAGCGTGAAATTTCCAGCAATGCGTTGCCTGGCCCTGGCGCCCAGTTCCGTCCTGTCTGCTTTTTCCAGCTTCGCCATGTTGACCATGGCGCGTGCCAGGGCTGCCGTGTCGTTGCCGGGTATGAGCTGCCCGGTGTCGCCCAGTAACCGGCCCGCATCGCCCACGTCGGTGGCGATGCTGGGCAGCCCCACGCACATGGCTTCACCCAACACGTTTGGAAAACCCTCGGTGTGCGAGTGCAGGCAGAACACGTCCATGGCGCTTAGGCAGGCAGTAACGTCCGAGCGCTCGCCCAGCAGGAAGAAGCGCTCTGGGTTTCCGCCGGTCGAAATTTGCCGTAGAAGTGTTTTGTTTTGATCATTCACTTCCCTTCCCACCATCAGGAAGCGCAAGTCGGGCCGATGCTGCATTGCCTCGATGGCCGCTTCGACGAAGCCGTGATGGTTCTTTGCGGCGCTGTAACGACCCACCGAGCCGATAACGACCTCGTCCGGTGTAATTCCCAATTCCTTGCGCAATGCTTGGCGGCCCTCGATTGAGTATGCGAAGGCTTCCGGGTCATAGCCGTTGTGGATGACCTCCATCCGTGAGCGGTCATAGCCGGCTTGTGCGTGCACCTCGAGGGCGGCGTCGGCCACGCAAACGATGCGCCAGGGCAGGTGGCGTGAGGCGATGGCGCATGCGCTGCGCACCGCCTTTTTCAGGCGTGTGCCACCTGATTCGAAGTGCGAATTTCGTATACCCCACAGCACATGGCGGATGCCGAGCCGGCGTGCTGCCAGTCCGCCCAGGAGATCGGCGTAGTACATCCAGCATTGCAGTATGTCGGGTCGGTTGGTGCGTATCCGCCGTACCAGCCGGGCATAGGTGCGCGGGGCATCTCTCAGCGACTGCATTCCCAGGCACTCAACGGGGACCCCGGCTTCCTCCAGGCGCGGACCAAGCACGCCTTTGCTTGTAAGTGAAATAACCCGATGCTCAAATAGCGGCTCGTTCAGATGGGCCTGGATAAGGCGGTGCAGGAAGCGCTCCGCCCCGCCCACATCCAATCCCACTATCACATGCGTGATGCGAATGGGCTTTACAGATGCCGTCATGCACGCTGCTCCCGCAACCACGACTGAAACATCAACACGCACCACAGGCGGCTCGAGTGGTCTTGCTCGCCTTCCTGATGTTGGCGCCAGGCGCGTTGGATCGGGGCCGAATGCAGATAGCCTTCGCTGGCAAGCCGGCCGGGTTCTATCAAGGCCTCGGCCCAATCGCGCAAGGGGCCGCGCAGCCAGTCCGCCAATGGAATGGAAAAACCCTTCTTGGGTCGTTCGATAAGTGATCTGGGAACGTGCTTGTAAAGTAACTGCCGCAACGGCCATTTGCCTTCATTTTCGCGAATTTTCCATGTCAGAGGCATGCGCCATGCCAGCTCTACGACACGGTGGTCGAGCATGGGAACGCGCACTTCAAGGCTGTGCGCCATGGCGGCGCGGTCGACCTTGACCAAAATGTCGTCCGGCATGTACATGTTGGTGCTGGCGGCCATCATGTAGTGCTCAAAGCAGTCTGCTTGCGCAAGGAAAGACGAATCCATCAAGGGCGTGGATGCTTCGGTCGCATCGCGTACCAGTTCTTCGGGCTGCACCCAGTGGCTGCTTAATCGGCGATAGAATTCGCGATCATGGGATGATGACAACAGGCTGGATAGCTTGTGCAGCTTGTCGCCGTCGATGTTTCGGCCCCGCCCGCCAAGCGCCGCGCCACGCAGGCGTCCCAGTGTGGCGTCCCAACCCGAGGGCGGCACGCGGGTCAGCAGCGAGGCGCCGATCCCGCGCAATGGCGCGGGAATACGCTGGATACGGCGCCACAGCCCGGGCGCAAACTTGAATGTGTTGTAGCCGCCGAATAGTTCATCGCCTCCGTCGCCGCTAAGCGCTACTGTTACGTGTTGGCGGGTAAGCCGGCTGATGAGCAGGGTGGGTATTTGCGAACTGTCTGCAAAGGGTTCGTCGTAGACAGCGGAAAGGGTCGGGATAACCGCCAGCGCATCTTCCGGGCGGACATAAAGCTCGGTGTGGTCCGTGCCAAGATGCGCGGCAATGGTCGCCGCGTGAGGTGCTTCGTCGTAGCGTGTGTCGTCAAAGCCGATGGTAAAGGTGCGAACGGGGCGCGAGGCCCGCGCTTGCATCAGCGCGACGACCAGGCTGCTGTCGATGCCGCCGCTCAAGAATGCGCCCAATGGCACATCGGAAAGCATCTGCCCTCCAATTGCGCGGGACAGCTCCGCCTCCAGTGCGTCTACGGCGTCGTCGGGTGTCCCATCCAACGGGTTTGCCAGCCCTGCCGCCGCCGTCTCGGCAACCGACCAATATGAGCGGGGACGTGCCGTGCGGGCCGCTTCGGGCCGCGAAAGAGGCAGCACCAGCGAATGGCCGGGTGCAAGCTTATACACTCCTTCATAGATGCTGTGGGGTGCGGCAATATATCCGTGACGCATGAATGAGGCCAGGGCGGGACGGCTTACGTCGGCCTTGAAGGCAGGATGCAGTTGCAACGCCTTGAGCTCCGAACCGAAAATCAGGGTGTCTCCTGCCCATGTCCAATACAAGGGTTTTTCGCCCATCCGGTCGCGGGCCAGCACAAGCTCCTTGTTTTTGCGGTCCCATAAAGCGAAAGCGAACATGCCGGTCAGGGATTTGAGCATTTCCTCCAGGCTCCATGCGCCGGCGCAGGCCAGTAGGGTCTCGGTGTCCGAATGGCCACGCCAATTGGGAGCGCGATTCTCTTTTTCGAGACGGTCGCGAAGTTGGAGGTGGTTGTAGATCTCGCCATTGAAGACGACGACGTGGCGTTCTTCATGTGAAATCATGGGTTGGTGTCCCGCCTGGGAAAGCTCCAGCACAGAAAGCCGGCGATGGGCCAGGGCCAAGCCGCAATGCGGGTCGGTCCAGATGCCTGAGTCATCCGGCCCCCGATGGGTCAGCGCTTGGGCCATGCGCATGGCGGTGCTGCTCAATGAGTCAGTTCGTGTTTGAGAATGAAAGCCGGTCAGGCCGCACATGGTGTTCCTTGTCGAGTGTCAGCGGGGCGTTGCGGCCCGCGGAAGCAGAAGGGGCAGGTAGGCATCGACAGTGCGCTCCACATTGAAGTCCTGGGCGCGCCGACGCACATCGGGAGGAGACTCGTCCAGCAATGTTTGCTCGATGGCGGCCGCCAGGCCTTCTGCATCGCCAACGTCGACGAGCCTGCCCCAACGCCCGCCGGCCAGTATTTCCTCCGGGCCGCTGGGGCAGGCGGTGCTGACCACCGGAGTGCCGCAGGCCATGGCCTCGACGAGCACGTTGCCGAAGCCCTCCCAGCGGGAGCACAACACAAAGGCCGCCGCGCGGCTCATCCACTTGTAGGGATTGGCCTGGAAACCCGCCAGCAAAACGTCCGGGCTGCAGTCCAGCTCGTCGATCAGCGTCTGCAAGGCTGCACGCTGATCTCCCTCGCCGAGGATGACCAGTCGCACCGCTTGCTTCCGATGCAATATGGCGAACGCGCGGATGAGGGTGGGGTAGTCTTTTTCCGGGCTTAGGCGCCCGGCGGCGATCACCACTGGAGGCTGGTTTGGCTCAAACCAGGGATGATCAAGACCTTCCTGGCTTTTTATCGCCAGAGCAGTGGTTTCGATGGGGTTATGACGGGTGTGGATGTGCCTGGGATTGCAGTGCAGTATTGCCGCAAGGTCATGGGCGACGCCGTCCGAGACGGCCACGATGGCATCGGCCTTGGCATACGCGCCGCGCATCAGCCTGGGAAGGCACCAAGCTAGTTTCGGGCGCGAATCGGCTAGAAGGTGGCTCAGGTTGGCGTGCTCAGTCAGCACCAAATGGCAGGGTACGCCCGATAGGCGCCGCGCCCACGAGGCGATGATGTTGACGTAGTTCATGGCCGAGATCAGCGTGGCGGGGCGCTCATAGCGAAGGTAACGCGCAAGCGGCCACAGCGCCTGCAGTGTGCGGCGCACGTCCAGGTTGACGATGCGCACCTTGCGAGACACATCGGTTAGATAGACCCCGGCTTCTCGCGCGAGAACCAAGTCGACATCCAGCCCCTTGGCCGACAGGCCGTTGGCCAAAGAGACCATGACGCGTTCGGCCCCGCCCCCGTGAAGCGAGGGGATGAAAAGCGCCAGACGCCCGGCTGCAGAGCCGACCGTGGCGGGGCAAAGAGGCGACGTCATGTTTTCGGTCGCGCCCAGGATGTTGGCGTTGCCGCTCACGGTTTGTGTGGAAGCCGATGGTTCAGACATTGGTGGCATGGCGAAAATCCCGTTCAAGCACGCGGCGTATGGGCTCCAGCCTGGCCGGCGTTTCTTCCAGCAAGGTGGCGACGATGTCTTGGGGCAAATAGGCGTGGAAGTCGACCGCTGCGATGCAGGCGTGTCGTTTGCCGCAGTATGTGAACATTTGCAGCACCTTCGGATCCCACTCGAAGCCCACCACCGGCACGTCCAGCGCCATGGCGGTAACCGCCGCGTGCATGCGGTAGGCTGCCAGGGCCTGGTAGCTTCCGATGCGTTGGATCAAGTCGGACGATGAACGTACGGAAGTGAAAACGGACAACCCGGGATACTTGGGAGACAACTCCAGCCACAAAAAGCGCGCAAAGGCGTTGTCGACCGCCGAGCCGTTGGAGAAGATTTCGATGCGTTCGGCCCCAACCTCTCGGGCCAATTCTTCGATAAGCGCGTCCCACCACTGGACGGCTTGGCGTGTGTCGCTCATGGGATGATCCGGCGTTACCGTCTTGAGCACCGTCGGTGCGATGACACCCAGGCCCACGGTCTCAGTGCGCCGCACCAATGCATCACAACGATCCAGGTACAGGCCGCTGTCGAAGCCGCATATGATCTTTTGATCGACCTCTTCCTCACCGATTTCCTTTATGAGCGAATAGGTATTGCCGTCACGACAAACGATTGACTCCACACTGTCTGATTGCACGATGCGCGCCATGATTTGTCTTCCAACCCAGCTGTAGCTTTTGCCCGCGCCCACCGAAAAAAGCTTGACCGGCACGCGGCGCCTCTCGCATTGCCGCACGATGCACAGTATCAATAGGGGGAAATTGAGGAAGTTGTCCATAAGCAGATTGCCCCCTCCTATCACCACCTGCCGGTACTCTTCCACCCGGTAGTTCGCGGCGATTCTGCGATAGCGGGTGAAGTAGAACAGCACCGCCACGGCATAGTTGACGACGCTCAACCGCAGTAGGGCTGACTTGATCCGGTGGGGAATCGACTGTGCGGGCGGCCTGTCGTTCGCGGGCGCGATGCCGCTCAAGGAGGGCTCGGCCGCCACTTTGGTAGCGCCGCCGGTGAAATCCCGAAAGGCCGCCGGAAGATGGTATTGCCGGCACAGCTTTTCCATCGCCATCTTGATGATGCCGTCGCCCACATTTCTGGACGAGTATTCGCCGATGAACAGAGTCTGCTTCATTGAGTCGCCTTGGTTGGGACGGGCTGGCAGCCGTTCATGGCCGGGTTTCCGCCAGCTTGTTCGTTGTGTCTTGGCGCCAGGCGCGAAGCTTCTCGCGCAGGAACTGGTAGCCGGCCACCCGGCCGCCGTGGCTGGCCGCCAAGTAGATCAGGGCAAAGCACACACTGCCAACCAGCGCGTGCCACCCCGGCGGCATGGAGGCCGCGTCCAGAAGCCATGCCGTGATCAGGGTGGCAAGTGTTGCTGCTGCCACGGGCTCTGCGATGTCGCGTAATTGGGCCGCCCAGGTGTAGCCGATCAGCCTGGAACCACAATGCATGTAGTACACGCTCGACAACACCGCGGCGATGATCTGGCCGGCTACGATGCCGGTCAGCCCGAAGGGAATCGACGCCGCCAGCAGTAGCAGGTGGATGGCTTTCTTGACAAGGCCGGCGTACAGCGCAAGATCCGTCCTGCCCTTGACTTTCAGCATGTTGAAGTTCACCGTATGAATCGGCAGCAGAATCCCGGCCAGACACAGCAATTGCAGGTAAGGCACGGCAGGCGCCCAGCCGGCATCGAAGGCCAGTTCGAATAAAGGCCGCGCCAGCAGGGCCGCCAAAAGCAGGGCCGGTGCGGTGATGTAGAACAGCAATTGCAGGATGATGCGGTACATTCGAAGCAGCCCTTCCGTTTCGTCCTGCAGTTGCGCCATTGCGGGGTAGGTGGCTTGCTGGACGGCGGAATTGAGCTGATCGACAACAAGGTCGCGTATTCGTTTCGCGAAGTAATACAGGCCGGTGGCCTCGGCGCTGAAAACGCGGCCGATCACCAGCACGTACGAGTTCTCGTACAACACATTCAATGTGCTTTCTATGGTCAGCTTCGAACCGAATCCGAACATCCGCCGAAACGACTGCATGCTGAAGCCCAGGCCCGGACGCTGTGTTGACGATAGCCATAACAAAGCAGTGGATACTGCGGCCGAAGCCATGAATTGCGCGACCAGGCTCCATACGCCCATGCCTGCATAGGCCATGAGCACCGCCAGCGTGCCCGCAATGAGGGTCGCGCTGGAATTGATGCGCATCAGCGACTTGAAGTCCATGGCCCGGTTCATCAGCGACAACTGCACTACCTTGAAGGCATTGATGAACAGCACCAGGCCCATGACGCGGATCAGCGCGATCAATTGTGGCTGCTCGTAGAAAGCAGCCACCCACGGCGCAATGGCAAACAGGGCAATATAGATAACTACGCTGAACGCAAGATTCGTCACAAAAGCGGTAGACAGGTCGACGGCGGCAACGTCTTTTTGCCTGATGATTGCCTGGCCGAACCCTGACGTCATCAGCACGTCGGCCAGGGCGTAGCAAATGGCGATCATGGCCATCAGGCCAAACGCTTCCGGGGCCAGGAAGCGCGCCAGGAACAAGGTGAAGACCACCGACGCGCCGCGGCTCACGATCATATTGGCCAGGTTCCATGCAATGCCGTGGCCGATTCGCTTGCCCAAGCCGTTCATTACTTTGCCCGCGAGCCATATTCGTACTGGGTGTATCGGTAGCTGCCGTACTTGCCGCCATAGCGGCGGCTTGCAGCGGACAGGTCGTTGAAGATGACACCATTGATGCGCGCTCCCGACTGGCGCAACCGCTTTGCGGATTCCTCCAGCTCGCCCAGGGTGGTGACCTCGGCCCGGGCCAGAAGAAATACCGCGCCGGCGTGGGATGCCAGGGCCATGGCGTCCGAGACCGCCAGTATCGGCGTGGTATCCAGCAGCACGACGTCGTAGCGACGCGCCAAAGTTTCCAACGTATCCGGCGCCAAGGGCGAAAGCAGCAGCTCTGCCGGGTTGGGCGGCAGCACGCCCGTAGCGATCAGGTCCACGTTCGGAAGCACGTTGGGGCGGATGGCTTGCTCGACCGTAATCGCTCCGCTGATCAGCTCGCTCAAGCCGTTGGCGCGTTCCTGTCCGAAGTACTGGTGCACATAGCCCTTGCGCAGGTCGGCGTCCACCAGCAGCACGCGTTTGCCGGCGGCGCCAAGGACGACGGCGAAGTTCACACTGGTGAACGACTTGCCTATGCTTGGGGTCGGGCCACTGAACAGCACGATGTTGTTGGGCGCGTCCAGCAGGGCGAACTGCAAGGCTGTGCGAAGGCTGCGCAAGCTTTCAATGGCCGGGTCGCCGGGCGTGGTGGCCGCCAATACATGAGTGCCTTTCCGGCGCTCGTCGATCATGCGGTGCAGCTCGGTCTGCCGTGCCGTGTGTGGCACGGTTGCGAAGACGTGCAAGCCCAGAGCAGACTCTATGTCCGCGGGGTCCTTGATGCCCGGGCGCATCATGTTGCGCAGGAAGGCCGCCCCGACGCCCAGCATCAAGCCCAGCAGCAAGGCCACAGAAAGTATCAGTGGCTTGTTCGGCTTGATGGGCTGGCTGGGCGCGACCGCGATGTCGACCACCCGCACGTTGCCTATCTTGCCTTCCTTGACCAGCCTCAGTTGCTGCGCGCTGTTGAGCAGATTGACGTAAAGCTCGCCGTTGACCTTGACGTCCTGCATGAGCGTCAGCAACTGCTGCTCGAGATTGGGCAGAGCACTGATCTTTTCAGAGACGTCCTCGATTTCCTGCCGGACGGCGGCAATCTGCCTATCCACGACGCGCATTTCCGGATGCTCGGCCGTATACAAGGCGGCCAGCTCGCGCCGCTTCTGCTCAAGGGAGAATAGCTGGGCCTGAAGCTCAACCGAAGTATTCAGGGACAGCGATCCTTCGGTTCCCAGATCGAAGGTGCCGTGTTCATCACGAAAAGCGGTGTAGCGGTCTGCCGCCTCGTCCATTTTGGATTTAAGTTCCGGCAGGAAATCGTCCAGGAAGGCCAGCGACTTCTCGGCCTCCGCGGCCTTGCGTTCAATATTCTGTTCAACGTAGGCTTGGCCGATGGCATTGAGGATGCGCGTAATGCGCTGGGGGTCTGTTCCGGTTATGACGGCTGACAGCACGCCCGACTGCTTGCCTTTTTCGCTGATCTCCAGCGAACCCTGCAAACTCTTGATCATGGAGATGCGAGATTGGCGTGTGACGACAAACCGGGCGCCTTGCCTCGCCTTCAATTCGGCGATGCGTATTTGCCCAACATCGCCTTCGAGCTCGAATGAAACAAGCTCGCCAACTTTACCCCGGGCAAGCTCCCGGCCCTCGGGTCCGTGCACGGCATAGCCATCCGGTGTGGCGATTAGAGTCAGGCTGACGCCTTCAAGATGCGCGGGCAGGTCCAGGCGGTCAAGGCGGATGGACTCGGCGCCCCAGACATAGCCTTTGAAGCCCGGCAGGCTAGGGTCGGATAGCTTGTCTGATCGTGAAGCCAGCCATCTTCCCACCAGCGGCAGGTACTCGGGGCGCGCGTTCAGGTGCAACCTCAGATCATCCACCGCCCGGCCGATCACGAGTCGAGAGCGGAGTATTTCGATTTCAGCCGAGGCGGGCGATTGGACGTTGAACAGAGCCGCCATTTCGCTTAGTGCGTTATTGGCCGCAGTGTCGTTCTGTTCGACCTGGATAAGGCTGTCGGCCTGATAGATCGGCCTTGCCAGGAAGGCATACAAGATGCCGAAGAACAGGGTGGCCGCAGTAATGCCCGCGATCAGCCAGCGTGAAGCGATCACGACATCGAGCAGTCCCATCAGGTCCATTTCGTCCCTGTCCTGCTGTTCGGACAAGCTGGGCGGTGTGTCTTTATTAGTTGGATTCATAAGGAGCTTTGCTGGTCATCCGATTCGGCGGATGCGCCGCACCCAGTTGTCGATGCCGCTTTGGATAGCGGCGTGAGCCTGCTCAAAGGCTTCACGCGGTCGTCGGTACGGGTCGGCTATTTCCAAGAGCTTGCCGTCTTGCGTCTCCCCCAAGCAGCGGATTTTTCCGCGCGCGAGAGGGTAACGTGTGGCAAGTTCGCGTTGCTGATGGCTTTCCATCACCAGGATGAGATCGGCGTCCGAACACATGGATTCGGTGACTTGCCGGGCGCGATGGCCCGACAAGTCCAGCCCCTGCGCCAGTGCGATCTCCTGGGCCGTGGCATGTGCAGGCCTTCCAACCAAGGCCGAGATACCCGCCGAGTGAACGGCCTTATCAGGAAAGTGGCGCTTGAGCAGCGCCGCGGCGACCGGGCTGCGACATATGTTGCCAATGCAAACGAGCAGGATGGTATTCATGTCAGCGGTAAGAATTTCGGGTATTGATGAACAGCGAGTTGTAGCTGGGCAGCAGATTGCTCACGAAGCGGTTCCACCGCACAACCGGCGCCGGGTCTACGTACACGACGTCCCTTGGTTGCAGTTGGAAGTCATTGGCCAGCACGAAGGCTGTCGGCGAGCTTGCGTCCAGGTGATAGATTTCCGGCAGGGCGTTCTCCCCGCCCAGTTCATGAGGCAACTTGCGAACCACGTAGATCTGGCCCGGATTCGATGTCCAGGGATCGGGTCCGCCCACCTCGCCCAGCGCTTCAGTGAGGGATAGGCGGCCGTCATGCAGCGGCAGCGCACGAGGTGTCCATACTTCGCCCATGACGAATACCTGCGACTCGTCCTCGTTGCGCACGCGAAGCAGGTCGCCGTTGGCAAGTAGAATCCGGTTGGGGTTGACGCCCTGGCGGGTCAGCTTGGGCATGTTGATCTGAATGGTCTGGTCGTCGCGGGTCAGCTCCAGTGATGAACGGTCAGCCTCGGGGCTGAAGCCGCCCGCCCGGTTGATGGCCTCGGGCAGCGTCATGGGGATGTCGTCCAGGGTTTGCAAGCCCGGTACCCTGACCTCTCCGTCCACATAAACGCGTCCATTGCGGTAAGCCTGGACGCGCACCGTGATCTGAGGCTCATGGACGAATTTGGCCAGCCGACGAGTCAATAGCTCTCGCGCCTCGTTTTCGGTAAGGCCGGCGATCTTGATCGGACCGATGAAGGGAAACTGGATCGTGCCGTCCGGGTTCACGTTGTAGCCGTTGCCCACGTCCGCCTGGGTCGTCGACCCCATGCTGCGGTTGGAAGTGGCCGGGGTCAGCCCCAGTTCGGGGTGGCCCCACACGACGATGTTGACAATGTCGTTGCGTCCGATGCGATAGGCCGTGCCGGTTCCGAACAGGCCCTTGACCTCTTCATCCACTCCGTCTGTCGCAGCTTCGCGTTGCCGAAGGATGACTTCCGAGGTGATGGGAGTCAGCGCGCCGGCGGGGGCCGTATCCGCCACCGCGTTTTCCTGGCCTTGGTCGAGGCTCATGCGCATGCCGGGCGCCATGGCGCAGGCCGATAGCAACAGCGCGACAGCAAGGACCGCCACGATGGATCGTGGCGCGGCAGGTGATACGTTCTCGGAATTCGATGTCGTCATCAATAAATGAGTACAGGAATGGGAAAAATGGAAGCGGCGCGCGGCCGGGGCGCAAAAGCGTTGGACAATGGCTACCGCAATGTTTGTTGCTTGAAGGCATCAAACATGAAGAGCGTGCCGCGCCCGTGCGGCGAATCTGATTGTGCGCGCCGCGCCTGGCGGCGCAGGGGTCAGGCGATCTCCACCTGCTGGTGCTCGACCGCGATCGATTGCCGGCGCCCCAGAAGCGCTAGCAATACAACAACCCGTTTAGATGACACGTCCTGAACCAGGCCCTCGAGGCCCTCCAGGCCGTTGTCTTTGAGCCGCACCCGCCGGCCCGGCTGGATGGCGCCTAATATGTGTGGCTCGGCGCGATTACGCCAGTCTTCGTATTGCCGAATGGAATCCAGGCTGGAGTCCGGCATGGCCGCCAGCTCATCGCCGAACGACACCAGCGATTGGATACCCCGTGTAGAGCGCAGTGGCGCAACAGACTGCCCGGGACGAGAAGGCTGTACGAACAGATACCGGGGAAACATGGGTTCGCAGTGCTCGGCCGTCTGGCCGGCGCGCTTCACTATCCGGTACATGGGCAGATAGGTCTGAAAGCCTTGTCGCCGGGCATTGGCCTGCGCGATGCTTTCTTGGCGTGCCTTCGTGTAGGCCACGAACCAGGGCTGCGGGTGATTGTGTGCCCGCAGCCCTTTTGTAGATTCGGAATCTAGACTCTCCATCGGTACTGTGTCCTCCTTGCGTATGCCTGCTCTGCCCGGGGAACCGGTAGAGCAAGGAACAATTTATCATCGCGATTTGAGTTGCCTGTAACAAACAGCGTGCCTTTACAACGGAAAAGGGCGTGGCTCGCTGTCGCGAGCTTAAGAAGGCCGAGGAAATGCTTCCCGTCTATATGACACGAATGAGAGCGGTGGAAGAAGAGCTTGTTACCTGACGTGGTCTGGTGTGCAGGCATTTTCGTCAGAGGACGGAAAAGCGATGCGGCCAGCGGTGAACGCGGTTCAGGACGTTTCGCGCCAGCTATCCTGGCGGGCCCCAGGAAGGCTTCATGTGACACTTGGCGTATGGTATTCTTTGCAAAAGCAACGATATGTCACGCGCTGGCAAGAACGTGTCGCGTTGTTGTCTTTAAAAGAAGGACGCCGGCTAGCGGCCGCTGGTTGCGTATTGTTGCGCACGCTAGGCTTTGGTAGTGGCGTTCCGCAAAGTCATTCAAGGCAAGTGGCCGGTCATGCTCATCAGCTCCAAGTCTTTTTATTTTTCTTACCCAGGGTTCAGGGGATTCATGCGCGCGCGAGTCATGCGTTTCACGCTACATTTTCTGGTCGGCCTCGCGTTGGGGGTGTTCCTTTTGCCCGAGAGCGCATCCCTGGTGCTGGCCTTGGCCGTCGCCGCAGCAGCAGCCAAGGCGTTCTACGACTATCTCAGGCAAGGGGTCGACCTGCTCGCCTGTGTCGGCATTGTTGCCGGCGCTCTTGTGGTCTTGCTGGCCACCATCTGACCGCAGCGGCGCTTGCAGTGTCACGCCGTGCCCTGTACCCAGGTTTGGAAACGTCAGTTCTCGTCGGTGTCGGACTGTTCTGATTCTTCTATAAAGGTCGCAAGAAGCTGGCGCGCCAGTTCGACCTGGTCTTCTCTAACCATCAATACCTGTGCATTAAGGCCGCTTGTGACCGGGCCAGGATACATTGTGCTGAATGCCGCGCCCTGCATGACGAAATCAATGTCGTAAGCCTGCATCATGGCGGTTAGGACCGAGGCCTCGGAGTCTGACCGAGGGGAGTAGATGGGTGTCATTTCCATGGTTTTCTCCTGGGGCTGCCGCAACGGAACCCGTGCCCCATCTTAGCTTGCGGAAGGCACTGTGTGTTGTTCAGTTTATCTTCAGCCTGGCAAGATGGAGGAAAACCCTTGGCTGCCCGGGTGTGTCTTGAATCTGACGGGGTAAACGGCTTTAATCAGTGAAATCAAATTAGAGCCGGCCGCCAACCGCGCGGTCCACAAAAACAGGAGAAAGACATGGCATTTTCATTTCCCGATCAGAATGGTCTGCGCTACGTGGGCGAAGACTTGGGCTTGGAGTTGACCCAGGCCGAGGTCGAAAGCTATCACGAGTACCTTAAAGAACTGACGCCGGCATTTCGAATGATAGAAAAGCTGCCCGACCTGCCGCCGGCGGTGAAATATCCGCGAACACCGGGCTATCGTCCAGAAGGCGCCGACAACCCACACAATGCGTGGTACTACAAGACCAGCATCAAGGGGGCTCCGCGCGGCAAATTGCGGGGCAAGCGTATCGCCGTCAAGGACAACGTGTTCGTTGCGGGCGTACCGCTTACCAACGGCGCTTCAGTGCTCGAGGGTTTTGTGCCTGATACCGATGCCACCATCGTCACGCGCATGCTGGATGCCGGTGCAGAAATCGCCGGCAAGTCGGTTTGCGAATACCTGTGCTTTGCCACCAATAGCGCCACAGCCAACACCGGCCCGGTCGATAATCCACGGGCGCCTGGCCACACCACAGGCGGGTCCAGCAACGGCAGTGCGGCATTGGTCGCCGCCCACGCGGTCGACATGGCCATTGGGGCCGACCAGGCCGGGTCCATCCGCATGCCGGCGTCGTTTTGCGGCATCGTGGGGCATAAACCCACGTACGGCCTGGTGCCGTACACCGGCGCATTGGGCATCGAATATTCATTCGATCACCTTGGCCCCATGGCTGATACGGTCGAAGAGTGTGCTTTGCTGCTTGAAGTCATCGCCGGCGACGACGGTATTGATGGCCGCCAAAAAGGGGTGCGTACCCAGCCCTATACCAAGGCGCTGGGCAAAGGCGTAAAAGGCATGCGCATAGGGGTGGTGCAAGAAGGCTTCGGCCGTCCCGAGTCCGAAGATGGCGTCGATCAGGCTGTGCGCGAGGCGGCCAAGCGTCTGCAGAAGGAGGGCGCCACGGTCGATCTGGTTTCCATTCCCTGGCACAACATTGGCTCGGCCTTGTGGCTGCCCATCGGCATTGAAGGCTCGTACCAGAATCTGGTGCACGCCAACGGGATAAGTTATGGGACGCTGGGCGAATACTCATTGTCTTATATGCGTGCCATTTCGGGCTGGCAAAACCACGCCAACGAGCTTGCGCCCACCATCAAGGGCAGCTTGCTAACCGGCGAGGTGCTTAAGCGTCACGGAGGCAGGCTGTACGCCAAGGCGCGCAATCTCGTGCGCCGGCTGCGCACTGAGTACGACACCTGGCTTGAGCAGTACGACGTGCTGATCATGCCTACCACCCCCATGACTGCAACCGAGTTGGTCTTTGAAGACGCTTCGCCCAAAGATATTCTGCACGCAAGCTGGGGCCCGCTCAACAATACCTGCCCCTTCGACCTTACCGGACACCCGGCCATTTCGGTGTGCGGCGGCATATCTGACGGCAAGCCTGTGGGGCTGATGATTATCGGCCGTCATTTTGAAGACGCCACCGTATTCCAGGTGGCCGACGTTGCGCATCAGCAGCAAAAATAGTGTCGATCAAACGGCGGCAATAGCGTGCCGCCGACAGCAAAAAGGGAATCGCGCTGATTCCCTTTTTTGCCGTGAGCCGAGAAATTGTACCCGCGACGCAGTTTTTGACGCCGACTTTGAGCCTTATCCGCTGAAAAGTTCTGCCGGCAAATGCTTCATGGCCTCGTAGGTCATGCCTATGTGTTCCGACAGTACCTTGCAGGCGGTGTCGGCATCATGTGCCAGCGCGGCGTCGAGTATGGCCTGGTGTTCACTGTGGACGTCGCGGGGTATGGGCTTGCGCATGATGGCCAGACGGCGGTAGCGTTCGGCCTGTTGGTAGAGTATGCCCAGGAAATGACGTATCCACGGCGAGGCGCACGCGCTGATCAACGCCTGGTGAAACTCGCGGTTGCGTTCTTCCCATTCGTCAAAATAGCCTTCTTGCTGTCCGTCAATGCGCTTTTCGGCACGGTCAAGCCTATGAAAGGCGGCGACCAACCGGCTTTCCCACACATCGTCCCCGTTCTGCATGGATTGCCGCAAAGCTTCACATTCGAGCAAGATGCGAGTTTGGGTGATGTCGTGGAAGTCGGCCAGCGACATGGGCTTGACGTGGAAGCCACGCTGATCCTGGGCTACGACCAGGGCATCTGAGACCAGCAAGGCGAGTGCTTCGCGCAGCGTGCCGGCTCCTACCCCATAAGAGTCTTTCAAGTGCTCGACCCTGAGTTTCGTGCCCGGAGAAAGGCGGCCTTCAATGATGTCGCGCCGCAGGCTGCGGTAGGCTGTGCCGACAAGAGTCTTGCCGACGCCCCCGTTCCCGGGGGCGGGTTCGACATCAATCGGTAAAGACGTGGCGGATTCTACTGGACGATCCATAGGCCGTATCAAGGAAAAATTCTCGTTCACCTATTCTACATGATTGCTCGACTTTATTTATATTTTAAATAAATCTCGATAAAAACTATTGACGCCGATATTTTGTGCAATTATCCTAGAACCTAAATAGTCGAGGCGGGTTGTTCCAGTCGCTACACGCAAGGAGACGACATTGATACATTTGCACGATATTCGCTACGTCAGGCTGGGCACGTCCGATCTTGATGCCGCAGTACGGTATGCAACCGACCTCTTGGGTCTAGAGGTGGCGCGCCGGGACGGTAATGCTGTCTACATGCGCTCTGACAGCCGTGATCACACCTTGTGCTATTTCGAGGGCGATCCAGGCGACCACACTGCGGCGTTTGAAGTGGACACGGCCGCAGAACTCGACAACGCGGCGGCGGTGCTCGAAGCGAAGGGG
Organism: Pusillimonas sp.; assembly: GCF_044464525.1. NCBI lineage: Bacteria > Pseudomonadati > Pseudomonadota > Betaproteobacteria > Burkholderiales > Alcaligenaceae > Pusillimonas > Pusillimonas sp. The sequence goes on along the minus strand of NZ_JBIQLE010000004.1, from coordinate 84,913 downwards.
TACAAGGTTACCCAAGGCACGGCGCAGGAAGCCGAGCAGCGCTATGTCCGCGAGTTCATCAATTTCAAAGATCCATCCGGCAACAGCATCGATCTGGTTCACGCGCCGCACCATAGCGGGCGCCGGTATTTTCCATCGCGAGATGCCGGCATCACGGGCTTTAGCCACATAGGGTTGCGCACGCTTGACGGCCGCCGCGACGAAGCTTTCTGGACGGGGCTGCTCGGCGCGAAAGTAAGCGATCGCATCGGCGAAGCCCCTTTGCTGCGTATTGACGAGGTGCATCACAAGATTGCGCTGTTTCCGTCCACTTATCCGGGCGTCCAGCATATTAATCACCAAGTGGAAAGCATCGACGACATTATGCGTGCTTACTACATCATGCTCGAACGGAACATACCCATCAAATTCGGTCCGGGCCGTCATCCGACATCCGGGGCGATGTTCCTCTATTTCGAGGGGCCCGACGGGATGATTTACGAATACTCCACAGGGGTGCGCCTTATAACCGAGGAAGACGAAAAAACCTATCGCCCGCGAGCATTTCCGGCCATTCCCTCGTCTTTTTGCATGTGGGGCTCCAAGCCCGACATCCCGGAGTTCAAGACGTGAGCGACATACTTGCTATGCCGGTCGCTTCCGCCGCCCAGCAGCAGATCGTGCGCCAGGCGGCGCGGGCGCTGGCTCGCGCCAATCTGGTCCATGCATATGGGCATTGCAGTCTGCGGCTGGACGAGCGTCATTTCCTGGTTTGCGCCGCCAAACCCATGGGCCTTATCGACGACAACGATAACGGAACAGTGGTGGCCATCGACGGCGAACTTCCCCAGGGCGTGTTGGGCGAAGTCCGCATACATCAAGAAATCTATCGGCGTCGGCCGGATGTGGCCGGTGTGGTGCGCAGCATGCCGCGCGACGCCATGACGCTGTCCGCCGCCGGCATCACTCCCGCCGCGCGGCACGGAATAGGCGCGTATTTTTCGCCGTCAGTGCCGCTGTGGAACGACATTCAATTGATACGCAGCCGGCAGCAGGCCGAGGGCGTGGCCCAGATCATGGGCGAGTCGCCCGCGGTGGTCATGCGCGGTAACGGTGCCGTGGTGGCCGCAGAATCACTCGAAAAAGCCGTGGCGCTTACCTGGTATCTCGAGGACGCCGCGCGCATCGAACTGAATTTACGCTGCGCCGGCCTGGCTTCGAACGACGGCGTCATAAAACATCAGGCCGCACAACAAAGAGCCACTAGCGCAGGGCGCATCTTTGAACGCATGTGGGAATACTTAATTGCCGGCGATGTCGCATCGACCGGCACAATTAACAAAAGAGAGCACTCATGAAAGATTTCAAGAATTTCATCAATGGCCAGTGGGTCGATTCGAATAAAACCTTCGAGAACCGCAATCCAGTGGATAACAGCCTGCTCGGCCTGGTGCATGAAGCCTCCGCCAAGCATGTGGATGAGGCCGTGCGTGCGGCGCGCGCCGCACTTAGCCCCTGGGCGCAGCTAAAGGTGCAGCAGCGCGTTGACCTGTTGCACGCGCTGGTCGACGGCATCGAGCGCCGCTTCGAAGATTTTCTTGATGCCGAGATCAAAGACACCGGCAAGCCTCACGTTTTGGCCAGCCATGTCGACATTCCGCGCGGCGCCGCCAACTTCAAGGTTTTTGCAGATCTGATCCGCAACATCCCCACCGAAACCTTCCCCATGGATACACCGGACGGCGGTCAAGCCCTGAACTACGGCGTTCGCGTGCCCCGCGGCGTAATTGGCGTGATCTGCCCCTGGAACCTGCCGCTGTTGCTCATGACCTGGAAGGTGGGGCCGGCGCTGGCCTGCGGAAATACCGTGGTGGTGAAGCCTTCTGAAGAAACCCCGGCCACTGCCACCTTGCTGGGCGAGGTCATGAATGAGGTCGGCATACCGGCCGGCGTCTATAACGTGGTGCATGGTTTCGGCCCCAACTCGGCAGGCCAGTTCCTTACCGAGCACCCCGACGTCGACGGCATTACATTCACAGGCGAAACCGGTACCGGCGAAATCATCATGAAGGCTGCAGCCAAGGGCGTGCGTCCCGTTTCGTTTGAGTTGGGCGGCAAGAACCCTGGAATCGTATTTGCCGATGCCGATTTCGACAAAGCTGTAGCCGGCATCACCCGCTCGGCATTCGAAAACACCGGCCAGGTTTGTCTGGGCACTGAACGAGTTTATGTGCAGCGCCCCATATTCGAGCGCTTTGTCGCCGCCCTCAAGGAAAAGGCCGAAGCCTTCAAACTGGGCAACCCCCGAGACGAGGGCATGAACTTCGGGCCGCTCGTTTCCCTCACCCACCGCGAGAAGGTGCTTAGCTACTACGAGAAAGCGCGTGCCGAGGGTGCAAACATTGTTACCGGCGGCGGCGTGCCCGACATGCCGGCTCCCATGGATCAAGGCGCGTGGGTGCAACCCACGATCTGGACAGGCCTGCCCGAAAACTCGCCCGTGATACGTGAAGAGATCTTCGGCCCCTGCTGCCACATTGCGCCATTCGATACCGAAGAAGAAGTCATTGCCATGGCCAACGACACCTCCTATGGGCTTGCGGCCACGGTATGGACCCAAGACCTTGGCAAGGCGCATCGCTTGGGAGCAGCCCTGAACGTCGGTCTGTGCTGGATCAACTCGTGGTTCCTGCGCGACCTGCGCACCTCGTTCGGCGGAGCCAAGCAGTCGGGCATCGGCCGTGAAGGCGGAGTGCACTCGATGGAGTTTTATACTGAACTTCGCAACGTGTGCATTAAGCTTTAAGCCATAGGAAAACCATGAACCAGCAAAAAATACAGCAATACGGTGATGCTCTTTTCGAAGCCTTGGTCTCGCGTCAGGCGATTGACCCGCTAACCGCCACCGAGCCTGACATCACCATCCAAGACGCATACCATATTCAATTGCGCATGATCGAACGCCGCCTGCAGGATGGCTCCGAACAGGTCATTGGCAAGAAGATCGGTGTCACCAGCAGGGCGGTGATGGACATGCTCAAGGTCGATCAGCCCGATTTCGGCCATCTTACGTCGTCGATGGTGTTTGGCGACGGCGCCGCCATCGAAGCCGGCTCGCTCATCGCGCCCAAGGCCGAGGGCGAGATCGCCTTCATCCTGAAGCACGACCTGACCGGCCCGGGCGTCACCAATGCCGATGTGCTTCGCGCCACCGACTACGTGCTGCCGTGCTTCGAGATCGTCGATTCCCGTATCCGCGACTGGAAAATCCGTATCCAGGATACGGTGGCAGACAATGCGTCTGCCGGTGTTTTCGTGCTGGGCGACGCGGCTGCCGACCCACGCAAGATCGATCTGGCACTGGTTGGCATGACGCTGGAAAAGAACGGCGACATCGTCGCCACCGGCGCCGGCGCCGCAGCCCTGGGCCATCCGCTTAACGCGGTGGCGTGGCTGGCCAATACCATGGGCGAGCTGGGCATGTCTTTGCGCGCCGGCGAGGTGATCTTGTCGGGATCGCTTGCCGCGATGGTGCCGGTGCAAGCCGGCGATAATCTGCGGGTCAGCCTTGGCGGCATAGGCTCGGTCGGTGTACGGTTTATTTAAGGATACGAACAATGGCGCTCGATAAGGCAACCATTCAAAAGCTGGCCGTCCATCTGGACGAAGCCGAAATGCAGTGCAAAGAAGTCGTCAAGATCACCGACGACTATCCAGATATGGATTGGGACGATGCCTATGCGGTGCAAGATGCGCTGCGGGCCATAAAAACTTCGCGCGGTGTGCGCATAACCGGGCTCAAGATGGGCCTTACCTCGCACGCCAAAATGAAGCAGATGGGCGTGGTGGACCCGGTGCGCGGCTTCCTGACAGACTACGGCATGATCGCCGACGGCGGCGAATGCGACACCTCTACGCTGATCCATCCCAAAATCGAGGCGGAAATCGCTTTCGTCACGAATAAGCCCCTGAAAGGGCCGGGCTGCCACATTGGCGCGGTGCTGGCGGCAACCGATTTCATCTTGCCCGGGCTCGAAATCATCGACTCGCGCTATAAAGATTTCAAGTTCGACCTGAAAAGCGTTGTGGCGGACAACACCTCGGCGGCACGTTATGTGGTGGGCGGCAACGCGCGCAGCGCCATGGGCATCGATCTCAAGAACCTGGGCGTCGTCATGGAGAAGAACGGCGAGGTCGTGGCAACGGCCGCCGGCTCTGCCGTGGTGGGACACCCGGCGCAAAGCGTCGCGATGCTGGCCAACATGCTGGGTGCGCGCGGCGAAGAAATTCCGGCGGGCACACTGATTCTTACCGGCGGGGTCACCGAAGCGGTGGCTGTAGACAAAGGCGACAACATCACAGTGCGCTACCAGCACCTGGGCTCGCTTTCATTGCGGTTCGTGTAGCGGTCTCGCACATCGACAAAGGAAACTGACATGACACAAGCTGGCAAAATCAAGGTGGGCATCATCGGTTCGGGCAATATTGGCACCGATCTCATGATCAAGGTGCTGCGCCAGAGCAAGGGCCTGGAAATGGCCGCAATGGTTGGCATTGATCCGAAGTCCGATGGCCTGGCTCGCGCTGCGCGCATGAATGTGCCGACCACGGCAGAAGGTATTGAAGGGCTGGTGGCGATGCCCGGGTTTTCGGATATTCGCATTGTGTTCGACGCCACCTCGGCGGGGGCGCACGAACACCATAACGCCATATTGCAAGAGCACGGCGTGCAGGTCATCGACCTGACCCCGGCAGCCATCGGGCCCTATGTAATTCCCTCCATCAACCTCGACGAAAAGCTTGACGCGCCCAATATCAACATGGTTACCTGCGGCGGCCAAGCCACCATACCCATGGTCAAGGCCGTATCCAATGTGGCCAAGGTGCACTACGCGGAAATCGTCGCTTCCATTTCCAGCTGCTCGGCCGGCCCGGGCACGCGCGCCAATATTGACGAGTTCACCGAAACCACGTCAAAGGCCATTCAGGTGTTGGGCGGCGCCACGCGCGGCAAGGCCATCATCATTCTTAACCCCGCCGAGCCCCCGCTGATCATGCGTGACACCATCTTTACGCTGTCTGATCCGGCCGACCAGGACGCTGTTCGCGAAAGCGTCGAAGCCATGGTGCAAGAGGTTCAACGTTATGTGCCGGGGTATCGCCTCAAGCAGGAAGTGCAGTTCGATCTTTACGACGAAAGTTCGCCGCTTAACGTTCCTGGCCTGGGCAAGGTGACCGGCCTTAAAACGTCCATCTACCTCGAGGTCGAGGGCGCAGCGCATTATCTTCCCGCCTACGCGGGCAACCTCGACATCATGACCTCGGCAGCGATGGCATGCGCAGAGCGCCTGGCCGAGACCCGCATGAGCGGCATGGCCGTCTAAGGCGGCAAGGAGCAACATCATGAGCGACAAGAAACTTTATATCTCCGACGTAACACTGCGCGACGGCAGCCACGCCATCCGGCATCAGTACAGCCTTGAAAACGTGCGCCAGATCTCCAAGGCGCTTGACGAGGCCCGGGTCGACTCCATCGAAGTCGCGCACGGCGACGGCCTGTCGGGCTCCAGCTTCAACTACGGTTTTGGCGCCCATACCGATCTTGAGTGGATCGAGGCGGTGGCTGAAACGGTAAGCCATGCCAAGGTAGCCACCTTATTGCTGCCGGGCGTGGGTACGGTGCACGACCTGCGCTCCGCCTACGATGCTGGCGCGCGCATTGTGCGCGTGGCCACCCACTGCACCGAGGCCGACATTTCCAAACAGCACATTGAATATGCGCGTGAGCTGGGCATGGATACGGTTGGCTTCCTGATGATGAGCCACATGAACGAGCCCGCCAAGCTTGCGCAGCAGGCCAAACTCATGGAAAGCTACGGCGCCACCTGCGTGTATGTGGTCGATTCGGGCGGTGCGCTCAACATGAACGACGTCCGTGATCGCTTCCGCGCCTTCAAAGACGTGCTCAAGCCCGAAACTGAAACCGGCATGCACGCTCACCACAACCTGTCGCTGGGTGTGGCCAATTCCATCGTGGCCGTCGAAGAAGGCTGCGACCGCATCGACGCCAGCTTGGCCGGCATGGGGGCGGGTGCGGGCAACGCACCGCTCGAAGTGTTCGTCGCGGCGGCTGAGCGCATGGGCTGGAACCATGGATGCGATCTATACAAGCTGATGGATGCAGCCGACGACATCGTGCGTCCCTTGCAAGATCGTCCTGTGCGGGTCGATCGCGAAACCCTTGCGCTGGGCTACGCAGGCGTTTATTCCAGCTTCTTGCGGCACGCCGAGGCGGCAGCCGAAAAATATGGGCTCAAGACGGTCGATATCCTTGTTGAACTGGGCAGTCGCCGCATGGTGGGCGGACAAGAAGACATGATCGTCGACGTGGCGTTGGATCTGCTGCAAAAAGAAAGCGCCTGACGAGGCGTACGGCATCATGCCGAAACAGGGCTGGCGAACCGGCCCTGTAAATAAAATCAAGGAGACAAGTAATGAAGAAAACCACCATTGCCGCTTTTGCGGCAGGCCTGCTTACGGCCGTTCCCATGGCACATGCCGACATAACCGTCGGGTTTTCCGGTGTATTGTCAGGGCCGCAGGGCGTGCTGGGGCAAGACCAGCGAGACGGGTTTCTGCTGGCTATTGAACAACTTGGCGGCCAGCTCGGTGGGCAGAAAGTCGAGGTGGTCGTCGAAGATGATCAGCTCAAACCCGATGTCGGGGCACAAATTGTCCAGAAGTTTCTCGAGCGCGACAAAGTTGATGCCATCGTGGGGTTGGGCTTTTCGAACGTACTTATGGCCGAGCTGCGGCGTATCAAGGATTCGGGCGTTGTGGCCATTGCCACCAACGCAGGCCCAGGGCCTGTTGCGGGCAAGCTTTGCGCGCCCAACCTGTTCGGAATTGCCTGGCAGAACGACACCATGTCCGAAGCCATGGGCCAATATGTACAAGACGTCGGCCACAAAAATGCGTATCTCATGACGTCCAGCTATCAGGCCGGTAAAGACAAGCTCAATGGATTCAAGCGATATTTCAAAGGCGATATCCTCAAAGAGGTCTATACCCCGCTGGGCCAGCTCGACTTCTCTGCAGAGATTTCAGCCCTCCAGGCAGAGAAGCCCGAGGCGCTGTTCGTCTTCTACACAGGGGGTACCGGAGTCAACTTCGTACGCCAGCTGCGTCAGGCCGGCATCATGGGCAAGACGCCCGTTTACTCTGAAGGGATGATCGATTCCAATACTTTGGTCTCGCTCAAGGCCCAGGCCGACGGCAATATCTACGGCGCTACGTGGGCCCCGGTGCTTGATAATCCGCAAAGTAAAAAATTCGTCAAGGCTTTCGAAGACAAATACGGGCACACGCCGTCTGAGTACGCTGCGAACGGCTATGACGCCGCTTACTTGTTGGACACTGCGGTCCGCAAGCTGGATGGCGATGTCTCTGATCGCAAAGCGTTCGTCAAGGCAGTCAAAGAAGCCGGTTCCGAGTTTCCGACGGTGCGGGGCAAGTTTGCATTCAACACCAATAACATGCCTATTCAGAACCTCTACGCCTTCAAGGCCGAGGCTCAGGGTGAAGATGTCGTTGTCAGGCAGCTCGCCACGGTATTCACCGACCATCAGGACGCCTACGTTTCCGAGTGCGACATGAAATAGCGTTGCGCGGAGTGTCCGCGAATGTTCTTGCCATGGGAGACGAAGGCTTCTCTCCCATGGCCGCCACGACCTCTTGACGGAAGCTTGTCATGAATAGCTCGCTGTTCCTATCGCAATTGCTCAATGGGCTGCAATTGGGTGTCTTGTTGTTCCTGCTGTCATCAGGCCTGACCCTGATCTTCGGCATCATGAACTTCATCAATCTGGCTCACGGATCGTTGTACATGATCGGCGCCTTTGTAGGCGCGGCCAGCTACAACGCAAGTGGTTCGTTTTTATTCTCGCTGGGGGCGGCGGTGGCGGCCGCAGCCGTTGTGGGCCTGATAATCGAACACCTGGTCGCACGGCCGCTATACCGCAACGATCACCTGTACCAAGTGCTTGCCACCTTCGGGCTCATGATGTTCTTCAACGAACTGGCCATCGTTATCTGGGGTAACCGTCCGTATTTCGTCACTATCCCCGAGGCTATCCGGGGATCGGTCGAGATTCTTGGGGCTCCGTACCCGGTCTACCGCCTGTTGATCATCGCCGTAGGTGTCGTTGTGGCGTTCGGGGCTTGGTTCCTCATACAAAAAACCCGCTTCGGCATGTTGGTCAGGGCCGGCACCACGCACGCCTCCATGGTCAGCGTGCTCGGCGCCAATGTCGACCTGATCAAAAAATCGCTTTTCATGCTTGGGGCGGCATTGGCCGGACTAGCCGGGACGTTGGCCGGCCCTATTCTTTCGGTGCAATCCGGCATGGGCGACCCTGTGCTGATTCTGGCTTTGGTGGTGATTGTGGTCGGGGGAATCGGCTCGATAAGAGGGGCTTTGTTCGCAGCCATTCTCATCGCCGTCATTGATACTCTGGGACGCGCCTACTTGCCGGGGCTATTGGCCCTCGTGTTGGCGCCAACCGCGGCAAATACGGTGGGCTCGGCTCTGGCATCGATGTTGATCTATTTGTTGATGGCTTTTGTGCTCGCTTTCAAGCCGCACGGTCTTATGGTTTCGGCCAAGCGCTGATAAAAGGGGCAGAATCATGACTACCAGGAATTTGACGCGTTGGACCTTGCCGGTACTGTTCATTTTGCTTGCCGCCATACCGATTGTCGCGCAAGCTCTGAATGAACCTTTCTATGTCACGTTTTTTGCTCGCGTACTGATCTACGCTTTGGCGGCGTGTGCACTTAATATTGTGCTCGGATTCGCCGGCCTGGTCAGTTTCGGCCATGCCATGTTCATAGGCTTGGGCTGCTATGCCGTCGCCATACTCAGTCATTACGGGATCAGCAACGGCTGGATCCAGCTGGTTGTGTGCATAGGCGTGTGTATCATCGTGGCTGTGCTCGTCGGAGCTGTGTGCCTGCGCACGTCCGGTATCGGCTTCATCATGATTACTCTGGCGTTCTCGCAGATGTTCTATTTCTTGATGGTCAGCCTGACGCCCTTCGGTGGCGATGACGGGTTGAACATCTACGAATCCAGTAATTTTGGCTTGTTCGAGCTAAGCGGCAGCACAGAAGTGTATTGGGCCACCTGGGCCTTGCTGCTTGGGTTGGCACTGTTCTTGAATCGTTTGCGCAGTTCACCTTTTGGGATGGTGCTGCGGGCGACACATATCAACCCGCGCCGTGTGGACGCTTTTGGCTATTCCGTGTTTAGGCTTCAGTTGTCGGCTTACGTGCTGTCCGGCGTCATTACGGGTCTTGCCGGCTTTTTGTTGGCCAACTTAACTGCTTTCGCTGTTCCAAGCTACATTGCATGGCACTTGTCCGGTGAACTGATCGTCATGGTTGTCATTGGCGGCATCGGTTTGGTGGTTGGGCCCATCTTCGGCGCAATTGTCTTTCTTTTGCTCGAAGAGTTTCTCAAGGGCTGGACCACGCACTGGATGCTGGTGATGGGGCCGATCATCGTCCTGATAGCACTTGCCGCGCGCAATCAGTTTTCATGGGCCAAAGCGCTTTTTAACCGGCCGCCGGCCGCCGAGACCGCTGTCAGGGCTCGTCCCGCAGGAGAAGCTCAATGAATGCCCCTTCACTTACGGTACACGGTCTGGTGCGATATTTTGGAGGCCTGAAGGCGACAGATGAGGTCTCACTAGAGGTTCGACCCGGCGAATTGCACGCCATCATCGGTCCGAATGGCGCGGGCAAGACGACGCTGATCAACTTGCTGACCGGCGAACTGGCGGCCGATGGCGGGCAGATATTTATCGGAGACGTCGACGTTTCGGGTCAACCCGTGCAGCAGCGGGTCGAGCTTGGCTTATTGCGTTCGTATCAAATCACGTCCGTGTTCGATGCGTTCACCGTGCGCGAGAATATTTGCCTGGCCGCGAGGCGAAAGCAGGGGGTGCGGATGGCGGTCTGGAAGCCATTGACCCAAGACGTCGATACCATGCAGGTGGCCGATCGCGTCATGGCCGAGTGTCAACTGCAACATGTGGCGGACGAGTCGGCAGCCAACCTGGCTTACGGGCAACGGCGGCAGTTGGAGATCGCGATGGCGCTGGCGGCTGGGCCTCGCTTGCTGCTGCTCGACGAGCCCATGGCCGGCATGAGTGCAGCCGAAGGCGCGGCAGCGATCGAACTGCTGCGTTCGCTGAAGGGACAGTACACCATTGTGTTGATCGAGCACGATATGAACGCCGTTTTTTCACTTGCTGATCGCATTAGCGTTCTGGTGTATGGGAAGGTCATCGCGACCGGTACGGTCGACGAGATCAGGAATCATCCCGACGTGCGAAAAGCCTATCTGGGCGATGACGATGACGCGTGAACTCATGGCAGGAGCCCCAATGCTTTCCATTAAAAAACTGGCCGCCAAGTATGGCCCTTCACAGGCCTTGTTCGACGTGGACCTGGATGTCGCCCAAGGCGAAGTCGTGGGTCTGATCGGTCGCAATGGCATGGGCCGTACCACGGTTATAAAATGCTTGTTCGGGCTGCTGCGTCCCTGCGCAGGAAGCATACATTTCGAAGGAGCTGATTTGGCTGGTCTGCAGCCATATCACATCGGGCGCATGGGTGTTTCCCTTGTGCCTGAAGGACGGCAGATTTTTCCGGCACTCACCGTCGAAGAAAACTTGCTTGCCACGGCTTCAAAGCGGGGCGGTCAAAACCAATGGACGCTGGCCAAGATTTACGAGCTGTTTCCACGATTGCAAGAGCGCCGTACAAACATGGGCGACCAGCTTTCCGGTGGTGAGCAGCAGATGCTGGCCATAGGCCGTGCGTTGATGACGAATCCGCGTCTGCTGATTCTGGACGAGGCTACCGAAGGGCTGGCGCCCGTAGTGCGAGCCGAGATCTGGAAGGTCTTGAAACGGCTTAAGGATCAGGGGCTGTCCATGATCGTGGTAGACAAGAACACCAAGGCGCTTCTGCGGCTGTCTGATCGAAATGTCATTCTCGACAAGGGTGTTTCCGTGTGGCGCGGCAGCTCGCCCGAGCTGGCCGCCCAGCCCGAGCTGATCAACCAATATGTGGGTGTCTAGGTACAAGAACCTTCGAAGCAGGCCTATGCCTGTGTTCTGGTAATTAGTGGCGCTTATGTTTTAGCGGCCTGTTCGTCGCGTATCCTTTGCTCGAGCTTGCGGCGTGCGCGCACCGCGCCTGCGTCGCCAGGAAGCAGTACGGGGCTTAGTCCGAACAGGTCGTCGGTGCCCATGGCTTGTTGTTGCTCGCTAAGCATGGGTTTGTCCTGATTGCTGAACGCGTTGTGCATGATGGCTTGCCGACGAGCATTGACCTCTTCGTCTTCCATGCAGAAGCGCCGGGTAAGCCAATAAAAATAGTGGGATGTTGTTTCGGTTTCCGGCGTGACGATATGCGCGTTGTCGGTGCGCAGGCCTTCGCTTTCAGGTTCTTCACGCGGTGTAATGGCGATATCCAGATGCATTATGCCGGGTGCGCGCCAGCGCACCTCAGTTCGAAAATTGACAGCTTGGCCGGGTTGGGGCATGAGGCGGTCATAAGCGGGTGGGGCGCTGTCGTGCAGGCATTCCCAGACTATATGGACATCGTCTCCGTGTTCGGTCACCTTGGGTTTGGCCGCGGTGAATGCGCCGCCGCCTACGGAATCAGCATGTACGAAATCTGCATGGCTCAGATCCATGACGTTGTCGGCGATCAGTTTGTAATTGCAATCGGTCCAGAGATAGCCTTTTGAAGCGGCAGTGGGCACAGATGCATGCAGGCGCGAAAAATCGGGCAGCAGATCGTCTCGGGCTTCTTCAGCCTCGCCCATCCATATCCATGCGATGCCGTCTTTCTCCATTACCGGAAACGACCGCACTTTCGCGGCGGCCGGCGTGTTGGAGCTATGCGGATTCACCACGCAGCGGCCGGAGCAGTCGAATTGCAGTCCGTGATAACCGCATTCTATGGCGTCACCCTTGATGACGCCCAGATGCAAGGGAACGAAGCGGTGGGGACATCGGTCGTGCAAGGCCGATAGCCGGCCATCCGTTCGTCGAAAGAAAACCACGGGCTGGTCAAGCAACTTACGATGAAACATCTTGCCGGGCTCGATTTCGTCAGCCCAGCCCGCCATATACCAGGCGTTCTGTAGAAATGCCATGTTTGTCTCCATTCGGCAGCTTTGGTAGAGCTCATTCATATTCAATGGGTGCGTACGAATCTTGCGCATGAAGCACCTGAGCCCTACTTTATTGCCCGGCGTTCAATACATATAGTGGATTCTATTTATTCACAGTATTTGATTCATTTATAGTATGTTGTTTATTTAGCTGTTTCTTTGACTTTCCAAGGTAAGCCTGCCAGGTGACCTCTTGAAAACTGACTTGAATCTATTGCGAGTGTTCCTCGCTGTGCATGAGGCGGGCAACGTAACGGCCGCGGCTGCGCGTTTGGGCATCAGTCAGCCCGCAGCCAGTGCCGCACTTGGCCGATTGCGGCGTGCCTTGGGCGATCCCCTGTTCGTTCGTCACGGCCAGCGCATGCGCGCGACACCGCTGGCGCAAGGCATACTGGGTAAAACCCGTGAGGTGATCGATGTAATTGATCACGAGATCTTGGCGCCGGCCACGTTCGACCCGGCCAGGTACGTAGGCGAGCTTGTGATCTGTTTGAGCGAGATCGGCGAGGTCGTTCTGCTACCGGCAATTTATCGCATGCTGCGCGAGCGGGCTCCAGGTCTTAAGCTAAAAACCTTCAGCCTTGGCCCGGATGAGCTGGATCAGGCAATGTACGAGGGTCGGATCGACATGGCCGTCGGTTATTTTCCAGACCTTACCGGGGCCAACATCTACCAGCAGCGGCTGTTTTCACATGTTCTGGCTTGCATGGTTCGAAGTGATCACGCTATTTCGGGCCCGCGCATGACCATGACACAATTCAAGAAGGCGGAACACCTGCTTGTGCGCGATGGCAGCCGGACCATGGAAATGTACGAACGCTATATCCAGGCACAAGGAATACAACGCCGGGTAGGTTTACAGATGTCCCACTATATGAGCGTGCCGGGTTTGGTGGAAGAGTCTGACATGGTCGTGGTATTGCCGCGCACCATTGCGCAAAGATTCGCAGAAAGCTGGCGTTTGAAGGTGCTGGCGCCGCCCGTCGGTATCCCGCAATACGATCTAAAGCAGTATTGGCATCGCCGTTTCAACAATGATCCGCGTCTTAGATGGCTTCGCAGTGTGTTGCTCGAACTATTCGACGGCTTTCTGGCGCCGGAGCCGAATGACGCCGGCGCCGCGGCACAAGGGCGGACACTTGGCGGTGACCGTCCAGCCAAAGGATCGCGTCGTGGAAGCGTCCGCAAGAGGTAGAATCCTCTACGTAAGGACGTTATACGATCCTTGTGCTTGATAGCTTACATATACGGAAAAATGGAGGATTCAATGAAGGGCCAAGATAGTGTGACGGCGGTGCGGGTGCAGTGTCCGGTGGAAGAAAGCGAGCGGCAATACAACTTACGAGCGGCGTTCCCCAGCTTTCCTGAAACGCGCGAGACCTGGGTGCAGGCAAGCCGTGAGCTGATTCAAAGTGTCGCACCCCGCGTTGATCTGGCCTATGGCGACAAGCCGCTGCAAAAGCTGGATTATTACGCTGCCAAGGCGGGCGGCCCTTTGCTTGTGTTTGTTCACGGCGGGTACTGGCAAGGCGGCGACAAGGCCGATGTTGGTTTTATGGCCGGCCCGTACATTGCGGCCGGCATCAACGTGGCGGTCATCAATTACTCTCTGGCTCCCGAGGCTCGAGTTGAAGAGATGGTGGACGAGGTGCGTTCCGCACTTGTCTGGCTGCATGCTCAGGCTGATGAGTTGAATTTCAATGCCCAGCGCATATCGCTCATGGGCCATTCGGCCGGCGGCCATCTTATTTCAATGATGGTGGCGCGCGTCGATACGCCGGCTCCCGAGGGCATGCCGGCTATTGTCAACCTTTTTCCCATCAGCGGCGTATTTGATGTGCCGCCTTTGCTGCCGTCATCCATCAATACGGCGCTGGGCCTGGATCAGCCCCGTGCCGAGGCGCTTAGCCCGCTGGCATGGCCGGGCCCCAGCGACACGTACATCCATACCTTCGTCGGTTCGGGTGAAACCGAGCAGTTCCATCGCCAATCCGAGGCGCTTGGGCGGGCCTGGAAGGTTGCGCGGCACGACTCCGTACCGGGCACCGACCATTTCACCGTGCTTAATGTACTGGCTGACGCGTCGTCCGAGTATACGAGCGCCGTAATCGCCGTGATCAAGGGTTGATTTATGTCCGAAGCAACACACACCAGCTCGGCGGGTTGGATGGCGCGCAGTTTGCGCAGCGTGTGGCATCCGTGCACCCAGATGCAGCATCACGAGACCACGCCGCTGGTTGCAGTCAGCCGAGGCAAGGGCGCCTGGCTTTTCGACCACGAAGGGCGGCGCTACCTGGATGCCATCAGTTCATGGTGGGTGAATCTGTTCGGCCATGCTAATCCACGCATCAACATGGCGCTTAAAGATCAGCTCGATCAGCTTGAGCATGCCATGCTGGCGGGCTTTACCCACGAACCGGTCGTGATGCTGTCAGAGCAGTTGGCAGAGCGCACCAATCATGCTCTAGGGCATTGCTTTTACGCGTCAGACGGCGCTTCGGCCGTCGAGATCGCCCTGAAGATGAGCTTCCATTACTGGCGCAACGTGGGCCAAGCCGGCAAGCAGGAATTTGTCTGCCTGAAGGGCAGCTATCATGGTGAAACCCTGGGGGCGCTAAGCGTCACCGACGTGGCACTGTTCCGCGATGCCTACGGGCCGTTGCTGGGCAGCGCCCATGTCATCGATTCGCCCGACTCGCGTCAGGCTCCTGAGGGGGAAACGGCAGCCGACCAGGCGCGACGGGCTGCGGCAAAGCTCGAGGCGCTGCTGCAGCAACGCGCCGGATCAATCGCCGCCGTGATCGTCGAGCCCTTGGTGCAATGCGCCACAGGCATGGCCATGTACGACCCGCTCTATCTGTCGCTGCTTCGCGACCTATGCGATCGCTACGAAGTGCACATGATCGCCGACGAGATCGCGGTTGGGTGCGGGCGCACAGGCACCTTCTTCGCGTGCGAGCAGGCATCGGTGTGGCCCGATTTCATTTGTCTATCCAAGGGCATCACCGGCGGCTATCTGCCGCTGTCGCTTGTCATGACGCGCGGTCATATCTACGAGGCTTTCTACAGCGACGAGGTGTCGCGCGCCTTTTTGCACTCGCACTCGTATACGGGCAATCCACTTGCTTGCCGCGCGGCCCTGGCAACACTGCAAATCTTCGAAGAGGACAACGTTCTGGATGCCAACCGCGCGCTGGCGGCAAAAGTAACGCGTGCCCTTGAGCCGCTGGCGTCTCATCCCAGGGTGCGGCATTTCCGCAACTGCGGCATGATATGGGCCTTCGACGCGGTGCTGGATTCGTCCGATGCTTCGTTCGCACGTCGCTTCTTTACATTGGGTCTGGAGCGGGGGTTGTTGCTTCGGCCAATAGGCAACACTGTCTACATGATGCCGCCGTACATTCTGGATGACAGCGAGGTCGCATACCTGGCCAACAGTGTGCGCACGGTATTTGAACAAGCACTAACGCCATGAAGCCGCTGGATACAGTGCGCGAGCGGCTTGCCGCGCTCGACCAGCAAGGCTTGCATCGAGTGCGCAGAATCTCCGACAGCCCATGCGGCGTTCGCCCGACAGTCGATGGGAAGTCGGTGCGGGCGTTTTGCAGCAATGATTATCTTGGCCTGGCTGCCGATCCGCGTATTGCGCAGGCGCTTCAAGAAGGGGTGGAGCGCTTTGGCGTAGGCAGCGGGGCATCGCATTTGATTAGCGGACATCACCACGTGCACGCCCGTCTTGAGGAAAGGCTGGCTTCGTTTCTGGATGATCACATACCTGGTGTGGCGGCGTTATATTTTTCCACCGGCTATATGGCCAACGTTGGCGTGCTCGCGGCTCTGGCCGCTCTGGACGAAGATGTTGAAATATTTTCAGAAGCGCTGAATCACGCCTCATTAATTGATGGCATGTGGCAGGCCAGGGCGCCGGTCAGGGTATATGGACATTGCGACGTTGTAGCGCTCGAAAGCATGTTGTCGGCCAGCACGGCCAATGTCAAGGTTGTTGTCACCGACAGTGTGTTCAGCATGGACGGCGACCTGGCTCCCTTGCCGCAAATGCTGGCCCTGTGCGAAAAATTCGGCGCCTGGTTATTGGTGGATGACGCACACGGGTTCGGTACTCTAGGCAGCCGAGGGCATGGGGCGTTGGAGCATTTTTCCTTGCGGTCCGACCATCTCATTTACGTCGGTACCTTGGGCAAGGCGGCCGGCGTCGGCGGCGCCTTTGTTGCGGCCGAGGCCGGAATGATCGATTGGCTCGTTCAGCGCGCACGGTCCTATGTCTACAGTACTGCGTCGCCTCCCGCATTGGCGCACGCGTTACTGACCAGCCTGGACATCATCGAGGGGCCCGACGGCGCTGCCAGGCGCCAGCGGCTGCAAGCCCATATCAAAGTGCTTGACCGCGAGCTTGCCCTGAAACAGTGGCAAAGGCTCGAGTCGGCAACCGCCATACAACCCATCCTTATCGGGGCCAATGAACAAGCCACACTGGCAGGCAAGCGTCTGCACGATGCCGGCTACTGGGTTCCCGCTATCCGGCCTCCGACTGTGCCCCCCGGCACGGCAAGATTGCGCATTACATTGTCGGCCGCCCATGACGAAGCCGATGTGGTGGAACTGGCACGCGTCATCAACCGGATCGAAGATCGCCACAAGGACATGTCATGAGCGTCACCGCGAGGTTTGCCTGTTTCGTGACCGGCACCGATACCGAGATCGGCAAGACCCTGGTCAGCAGTGCCATGCTGCATGCGTTGACCCGCGAAGGTGTCAAAGCCGCAGGCATGAAGCCGGTGGCCGCAGGCGCAGAAGAACGCAATGGCGTCTGGCACAACGAAGACGTCGATCGCCTGAATGCAGCCGCCAACGTCAAGCTGGCGCCGGAACTGGTAACACCTTATCTTTGGCGGGAGCCCATCGCGCCGCACATCGCGGCGCAGCATGCGGGCGTGCAGATGTTCTCAAGCCGAATACTTCAGGCCTACGCCCAGATAAAAAAAGAGTGCGATGCTCTGGTCGTGGAAGGGGTGGGCGGCTTTTGCGTGCCTCTTTCGGATTATTTCGATACCGCTGATCTGGCGCGCGAGCTGGACATGCCGGTCGTCATGGTGGTTGGGTTGCGGCTGGGCTGCATCAACCATGCTTTGCTTACAGTGCAGGCGATATCGGCCCAAGGCCTTGAGCTGGCTGGTTGGGTCGCCAATACGGTCGACGTCGACATGCCCTATCTGCAGGAAAACATCGATACTCTGCGCCGCCGTCTTAGCGCCCCAATGCTTGGCCATGTGCCGCGCCTGAGCTTGCCAACAGCCGAGGCGGCGGCGGCTCACATTGATTTCAGCATGCTGCCGGGGTGGCCAAAGGCGCTTCAAAGATAAGGGCTGGCCAGCCAGATTATCTTATTGCGCAGGCGCTTGATGAAGGGCATGGTGGCCAGCGTCTCCAGCGTTACCGCGTCGGAGTTTTCAATTTCAGCGTCGATTCTTTGTTGTAGGTCTTCTGCCATTTCTCGGCTGTGAATCTCGACGTCCAATTCGAAGTTCAACCGCAGGCTGCGGGGGTCGAGGTTGGATGAGCCGACGTATGACCAGGCGCCGTCTATGGTTATGAGCTTTGAATGGTTGAAGGTGCCGCGAGCGCGCCAGACGCGGCAGCCGTTGCGAATGACCTGGTCGAGTTGCGCCGTCATTGCGTAGTTGACCAAGCGCAAATTGTTTCGGCCCGGAATCACGATATCGACCTGTACGCCTCTGCGCGCTGCGGTATTGATCGCCGCCAGCAACGCGACGTCGGGCAGAAAATAAGGTGATTGAATGCGTATGCTGTGCTGCGCGACCGCAAAAGCACCAAGCAGCATGTGGTGGGTGCTGAGAATGGTGCGATCCGGACCCGAGCGCACGCACCGCGCCGGCACACGCGGGTTCGGCGGCGACCAGCTTTCGCAGCACCAGATTTCGTGGGGAAGGACTTCGCGGGTGGTGAACTCCCAGTCTTGCGAGAAGGCCGCGGTTAGTTGCAGCACGATGGGGCCTTCAACCTTGAAGTGGGTGTCGCGTGCGGCAGGCTCGCCCGAGGGCCCGGTAGTGAAGCCGGCACGGATGTTCATTCCGCCGGTAAAGCCGATGCATCCGTCGACAATAAGTATCTTGCGGTGGCTGCGCAAGTTGGCATACGGCATGCGCAAGCCCAGCGGGTTCGTCATGAACAGCGCCGTGCGCACACCCTGGCGGCGCAGCAGATGAACAATGGGCGGCCTTGAGTACTTTGAACCGATTGCGTCGATCAACACGCGTACTGCAACCCCGCGCTTGACCGCCCTTGCCAGAGCATCGGCGATCATCCGGCCTTTGTGATCATTGTCGAAGATATAGGTTTGCAGGGCGATCGATACCTTGGCGTTTTCGATGGCTTCGATCATGGCGGGATAGGTTTCATCGCCGCTGCAAAGAAGCTGAATGTAGTTGCCGTCGCATAACGGGAAACTGCTTACCGTGTCGCCCAGGGTGCGCAAAGATTCAAACTGTGGCGCTGAATACGGCGCCACGTCGGCGATAGGTGTGTCGTCAAGCGTGCTGTAGTCGCGTAGCGATTTGTCTCGCTGCTGCGATATTTGGTCGTGGCGCACGCGGTTGATGCCGGCTATCAGGTAAAAACAGGCTCCAAACAGCGGCGAAAATATGATCACGCCTACCCAGCCGATGGCGGCACGCACGTCGGTCTTGTTCATGGCGGCATGTATTGCAGCGGTCACGGCCGCCGCAACAGTGAACAAAAACACGAAGTGTGGCCAGTATTCTTGCAAGAAAGCTTGCAGCGAAAGCAGCATATTATGAGTTTCTTAGATGTTGGGTTCGTGAGCGGAGGTGCATGGCAGGGAAAGGCCGACCCTAGCTGACCAAGTATATAGAAAGTAGTCTGGCAGTTGCGGTGAAGGCCGGCGGTTGTCGGGCCTGGATAGACCGGCCGGCTTCAAATACACCGTTTCGCCGGCACTAAAGTGCTGGCGTTTAATCCGTGTGAAATTCATGCTAGAATCTTCATTCTTTGCTGGCTTGGGCTGGCAAAGAAACAACGGTGACCGTAGCTCAGTTGGTAGAGTCCCGGATTGTGATTCCGGTTGTCGCGGGTTCGAGCCCCGTCGGTCACCCCACATTTCTCTTTTGAATCAAATAGTTAAGTCTGCGCTCTATTTTCATAATACGAAAATTAGAACAAATTGAGCCGCATTAGAACTTTTCTCATTCTGTAGCTGAGGCTCGCCTCACAATCCGGCGATCATAATGTCGGTGCGTCGTTTACGGATTTGCATGGGCCGCCGAAATTTTCCTCACTCGTCGCCCGTCGTAAATTCGCCGCGTCGTTGCCGGGTTCGAGTGCGTTTCCGGGTCTTTTTTCCCTTCCAGTATGTGCGTCATCTAATTGGCCCTTAGGTCATGAAACGTGAAGCGCTCGCTAGTTTCGCCTTCGGTCAGGCAGTCAATCATGGCCTTCGCCCACATGCACTTGAAACCAGACTCGGTGTAAGGCTGTCCACGACGATTGGCAAATACGAACGCTGAAAGCGGCGCTGGCTTTTTGCCGGCGCGCTTGACGGCCGCGATATCGTGCAGCAAACCCCGCTACCCGATCACTGCCGAACGTTGTAACTTCCTTTAACCGCAGCTAAACTACTCCCCAATTTCGAGGCCCGCGGCTACTCTCGTAGCGGATGTGCGAAACCTCGATCGCTGTAGCCTATAAAACAAGACGGAAGGGGCGCAAATGAGTAGGGGGCTCTCGCGGCGCGAGTTCATCAAGTTGGGAACGGTCGGAGGCATCACACTGATGTTTGCTCGCCTTCCCGCCGCCCAGGCGGTCCAGGTGCATTCAGGGGTACATTCCAAAAACTGGCTGAACACCGACGGATCGGCCCGCTACCGATGGGATGCGCTGCGCAAGGTGACAGGCGAGAAGGTCTTTGCCTACGACTATCGCGCCCGCGACCTGCCGGGTTGGCCCGAACAACAGGCGCACGTCTTCTTCATCAAGGCCACGCAGGCAGACCGACGTTTCGAAGGGGTGGACCTTTCTCTATTGGGCAGCCATTTGCAACCTGATCGCTTGGTGCTGCACGAAGACCTGGAGCGCGATGGCATACACGCGCCTAATCCGCCCGATTTGGGTCCCGACTTCTACGGTCGCCACCTGCTTACACCCAAAGGAGAAACGCCTTCCATGCTTGGCCACCCCGTGGCCATGCTGGTGTACGAGGATTTCGAACGTTTCCAGGTCGCCCGGAGACGATTGCAGTTCGCACCCGAAGCCGTCCTATACGGTGAGCAAACTGGCCCCGTGCCGCCGCCACCTTACGGGGCGGCGCGCTATGTACGCATCGGCGGCGCAACGCCCGCCGACCCGCCACTTTACTCGCCCATGCAAGACGCCGTCATCTGGGGGGCCTTCGAAGGCGATAAGCCTGTGTGGCCCAAGCCGGACGACGACAACCCATTCATTCCTCACGTGGCGGCGCTCAAGCACAGGGGCGGTGGCGTAACACTTGATTCTGAACAAGTGGCCCGCGAGAGCGGCGATGCCATGCGTCGTGGGATGGATGCCGCACAAGCCATAGAACAACGCCTCGAAGAGGCTCGCGCAGAACCTCGCAAATTCGTGCTGCGGCGGCAAGGCTATTCACAGTCCATCGACCCTTGCGCCATGGAGCCGGACAATGGCAACGCATGGTACGACCCGCATACGCGCACGCTTTGTCTGATTACCGCCACGCAGTCGCCCTACGAGGCGGCCCGCGTGGCGGCCCTGATGGTCAAGGACAACCCGCGTTTCCCGGTAGAGAAAATCGAGTTGCTTACGGGCTCGACGGTGGGCTATGGCTCGAAAGACCACTCCATCTTTCCTTATTACGCCATCGCCGCCTGTTTCTATGGCGCCGGTCGGCCCGTGCGCCTCGCGAACACACGCTACGATCAATTCCAGATGGGCATGAAGCGCCACGCCATCGACATGGACGTGACCATCGCCGTGGACCGCAGCAGCGGTCTTTTCGACGTTTTGAAAGGCGAGTACACCTGCAATGGCGGGGGTCGCGCGAACTTCTCGTTTTCGGTGGCCCAGGTGGCGGCCACCGCGGCCCAGTCCATTTACTACTTCCCGCAATCCGACCTGGCCGGCGTAGCGGTGTCTTCGCCGGCCGTGGAAGCGGGCTCAATGCGCGGCTACGGTGCTTTACAGGCAATGACCATGACAGAAGTCATGGTGGATGAAATCGCCGCCGAACTGGGTTTGGACGCCATCGAGCTGCGCCGACGCAATGCACAACGGCCCGGCTATCCCAACACCCAGGGCGCTGTGCCCGAGGGCGATCCGCGCAACCTCGAAATGCTCGATCGGGCCGCCGCGCATCCGCTTTGGCGCAACCGCGAAGCGGACAAAGCCGCCTACGAAGCCGCACACCCGGGGCATCGCTACGGCCTGGGGTTTGCGCAAGCACAGAAAGATTACGGCTCGGGTGCCGATACGGGCGCGCTGGTGCTTGAGTTTGACGCGCAGGGCGTGCTTGCCATGCGCCATTGCACGCAGGAAATCGGCACCGGCGCCACCACGGCACAGCAGATCATGGTCCAGCGCATACTGGGCAAGGTCCCCGACGTTGCCGTTTTTGGCATCACCGCGTTCGAACAGCTTCCTTTGGTAAGCAACGAAATTCCCTTTACCCTGACACAACAGCAGCAAGACGAACTGGCGCGCGATCCCTATTGGGTGCCCAGCCTGTTACCGCCCATGAGCGCATCCAATAGCGCGTACTTCATTGGTTTCAGCACGCGCCAGGCGGCCCGTTTTCTACTCGAAAACACGATATGGCCGGCCGCCCAAGCCATCTGGGGCGGCGGCCCGGCCGGCGGCCAGTTGGCAAGCGGCGATATGCGCATGCAAGACCTGCGCTTAGTGAATGGCGGCATCGGTGGCGGCGGCATGTCGCCCATTCCATTTGAGGATATCGCCCGCAAGGCGCATGAACTTGGATTGATCACCGGCGTGGCGGTGCATTGTTTCAGCCGATGGCAGTGGGCCAGCGCAGAGTTCGACATACCCGGCGCGGGCCTGCGGACACTACCTGTCGATGCGTTGGCGGTACGCTACGGCGATGGCGCGCCCGACGAATACAAGCGTCTCATGACCACAGGCGGCTACCATTTCATAAAGCGCAGCACAGTGCAGTTTCCCTCCACGGACCGCAACAGGGCCGGGGTCACGCAGTATACGGCGGCGGCGTGCCTGGTGGCGGTCGACGTCAACACTCACACCGGCGAAGTGCGCGTATTGAAGCACCATAGCGTGCTGGATACCGGCATGGTTATCGTGCCCGAACTGGTTTCGGGCCAGCAGCAAGGTGGCCTGGCCATGGGCATTGGCCATGCCCTGATGGAAGACCTGCCGCTATACGGCGATGGCCCTGGCAACGGAACCTGGAACTTCAACCGCTACACAGTGCCGCGCGCCTCCGACGTGGCAGTGTGGCGGCAGACCGCCGAGTATCTGCCTCCGCAGTCCGACTCTTCACCCCCCAAGGGCCTGGCCGAAGTGGTGATGATCCCGGTCATCCCGGCTATTTCCAACGCCGTGGCGCACGCCATCGGCGCACGATTTCATCACTTTCCCATTACACCGGGCAAGATCAGAAAGGCGCTGTCATGACTCTTGAAAAGCGGCCGCTAGCCCTGACTATCAACGGCCAGGACATCGGTCCGATCGATGTGCCCGCCGGCATGCCGATGATCCACTTCCTGCACGAATACCTTAACCTCACGGGCACCCACTTCGGTTGCGGGCAAGGGATATGCCATGCCTGTGCCGTCATGGAAAAGCGCCCGGACGGCACGCTGGCTGAAACCCGCACCTGCATCTTCGATGCGCACTACTTCAACGGCAAGTCCATTGTCACCATTGAGGGGCATGCCACGCACGATGCCCAAGGTCGCCTCGAATCGTTGACACCGGTGCAGCAGGCATTCGTCGAGCACTTTGCTTTCCAGTGCGGCTATTGCACCGCCGGCTTCGTGGCGGGCGCCACCGTTTTCATCGATGAGCTCAAACGCGCGCCAGTACGGCGCGAGCACTTGGAGGCGGCCATAGAAACGGCGCTGGACGCGCATATCTGCCGCTGCACGGGCTATGTGCGTTACCACGAAGCCGTCCGGCAAGTTGCCCTGGCCACTCCGGGCTGTGTTACCGACTAAGGAGGACGAGTGCCATGACATCGCACCGAATGCGCCGCGCGCTCTGGGCCGTGCTCTTGCTGCTTGCCCTGCTGATGCTGGCTGTGTACCTGGGGTTCTTCCGCAGCTCCAGCGTGGGCGCGGATGTCGAGCAGCCGCTCAGCGTCGACGACATGCGGCAGTTGCTGCCGCGCGGGCGCGAGATGGCCGCTGCGGCCGATTGCTTCGGCTGCCACTCCACTCCGCAAGGGCCGCTGGCGGCCGGCGGCGTCGCCATCGGGACGCCATTCGGCACGCTGCATTCCACCAACATTACGCCGGACCCTGTGCATGGCATCGGCCGCTACACTCGGGCCGATTTCCACCGCGCCCTGCGCGACGGCGTGGCGCGGGGCGGGCGTAACCTGTACCCGGCCATGCCTTATGTATTCCTGCACCGCATCACGCCCGGGGACGCCGACGCGCTGTACGCCTACCTCCAGACCATCCCGCCCCTGGCAGTGCCCAACCAGCCCAACACCGGCGTCTATGTGCTGCCGGTGCGCGGCGCCATGAACTTCTGGAATCTCCTGAACTTTCCCAAGCGAGAAGGCATCGAGGGCCTGGCCGCGCCGCCTGCTGGCGGCCCTGGCGATGATGTCGGCGAACAATCGGCCCTATGGACCCGCGGCGCCTACCTAGTGGAAGGAGCGGGCCACTGCGCGGCCTGCCATACGCCCATGAACTTCATGATGGGCACGAACTTCTCGCGCCATTTCGAGGGCGCCGTCATCGACGGCCTGCAGGCCCCGGACATACGCGCCGCCACCCTGGCCCGGCAAGGCTATACAGTCGACACGCTCACGCGCTTCCTGCGTACCGGCGTGTCGCCGCAAGGTACTTCATTTGGCGGCATGTACACCGTTACCCATGCCTCCACCAGCGAACTGAAAGCGCAGGACGTGCAGGCAATGGCGACCTACCTGCTTACCGGGGCCGACGGCCGGGCGGCAACCGCGGCCGCAGCGCCGATATCGGCCGCAGTCGACGCCCACGCACGCGCGAAGGAGGGCGGCGCCCATACCGACACGCCAACCACGCCTGGCCTGGCCACGGGCCGGCTGCAATATATATCCGCATGCGCAGGCTGCCACGGCATGGCCGGCGAGGGCATCCCCCACCTTGCCCCCGCCATGCAGGGCAACGCCGCCCTGAGCAACAGCGATGCGTTCAACTTCATCAAGGTCGTGCTGGAAGGCATACCCACGCAAGCTTTTGCGGGCAATGAACGCATGTACGCCATGCCCGGATTCGCCGAGCAGCTCAGCGACGAGCAGATCGCGCAATTGTCCAACTGGGCTCGCGGACAATGGGGCGGACAGCCGGCCGACATATCCGCCAAGACGGTAGGCAGGCTGCGGAAAAAATAAGGGCGGATACCTCCCCTATCCATAACGCTTTTGTCCCATTGCTATTGGAAAGCCGTGGTAAATCGGTAACCATCGGTCTTCTTTTGAGAAATCAAGCAATAAGAATCTGCCGGAGCCATGGCCTTCGACAGTTTCCTCAGGGACATCGACATGCAAGCTCCATCTATTTCACGCAGGAATTTCATCAAGCTGGCCGGCGCTTCGGGCATGCTGGCCGGGCTTCCAGCCACCGCGTTCGCCGAGCAGAAAACCTTCTCCGACGGCTTTTTATGGGGCGTGGCCTCGTCGGCTTCGCAGGTGGAAAGCCGCCAGGGCCGGGGCCGCAGCAACTGGGATGACTTCGCCGACCAAAAAGGGCACATTCTCGATGGCTCGACAAACGCCGTCAATACGGCCTTCGAAACCCACTACGCCGAGGATTTCGCCATGCTGGCCGCCGCCGGTGTGAATGCATTCCGATTCTCCTTCGCATGGCCGCGCATCCAGCCGGACGGGCCCGGCAAACCCAACGAAGCGGGGATGGCGCTGTACGACCGCATCATCGACGAAATGCTGAGTCGAGGCATGAAGCCGGCAGCCACCATGTGCCATTGGGACATGCCCACCTGGGCGGGCGACCTGCGCGACCGCGACATCACCCAGCGTCTGGCCGACTATGCCGACATATTGACACGCCGCTTCGGCGACCGCATTGGACTGTGGCTGGCGCTGAATGAACCGAACACCGTGGCGGCCGCCGGCTATGCCCTGGGCATTCATGCGCCGGGCCTGGCGTCGATGCAAGCAACGGGCGCGGCGGTGCATCACCAGAATCTGGCCCAGGGCCTGATGATAGCGGCGGCCCGCGCCAACCTGCCCAAGGACGCTCGGGTTTCCACCACCATCAACTGTCAATCGGCACGTCCTGCGACCGACTCGTCCGAGGACGCGCAAGCCGCCGAAATGGCCGAAGCTTTCTGGAACGGCGCATGGCTGGACCCCTTGTTCGGCCGCGATTATCCCGAAAAAGTGCGCGCGCTGGTCGAACCATTTGTCAAAGCCGGCGACATGGAGAACATCGCGGCGCGGCCCGACTGCCTCGGAGTCAATTACTACGCGCGCGTCTATGCTCAGGCGGCGGCCGGGTCGCCCCTCGGCTTCATGCCGCTGGTCGATCATTTCCCCAATAAACTCATCCCCACGCAGATGCTGCCGGTCGAGCCCGACGGCCTTACAGAGATACTGCTTCGCATTCACACCGAATACGGCGCCCCCGACATCTACGTCACTGAGACGGGCTTCCCACTGGAAGATCCCCAGCCCGTGGACTGGGTTGTGCAGGACCCCAAGCGCAGCACTTATCTGCGGTCTTATTTACAGGCGGCGCATCAGGCCGTCGATCAGGGCGTCAAGCTGCGCGGCGTTTTCTACTGGGCCGCCACGGACAATTGGGAGTGGGCCATGGGCTTCACCAAAACCTTCGGGCTGATCCAGGTGGATCGCGCCACACAGAAGCGCACACCCAAGGCCAGCCTGGCCTATTACGCGAAATGCATCAAGATGAACGGCGTGGCATGAAGCAGCGCGTCAAGCAAAAATCGTGGTTAGCCGCGTTGGCCTTCAGCGCGGCACTGTCGCTGACGGGCACGCAAGCCCTCGCCTCGGAAAACGGCAGCAGCTTCTATCTGCTGGGGTCCAAGGGCCCGATGGCCGGCGTCGTGCCCGCGCCCGGCTTGTATCTGCAGAACGACGTCTACTACTACACGGCGCGGGCGGACGCATCGCAATCCCTGCCCACCGGCGGCCAGGTGGCCGTCGGCCTCAAAGCACAGGCTCTGATCAATCTGCCGACCCTGGTCTGGTCCACACCGTACAAGTTGCTGGACGGCCGGCTGGCACTGGGGCTGACCCTGCCTTACGGCCATCAGTACATCGATGCCGATCTGGTGCTCGGCCCTTACGCCGGCGACACCACCAGCCGCGTGACGACCCTGGGCGATCCGGTCGTCACCGGCACATTGGGGTGGCAAAACGGATCCTATCACTGGAGCCTTGTCGGCATGGTCAACGTGCCCGCCGGACATTATCGAGAGAACTCTATGTCGAACATCGCCTTTCATCGCTGGGGCGCCGACGTGTCCATGGCCGGGACCTGGTACGACCCCGCCGTAGGCTGGGACATATCCGGCGTGGTCGGCGTGACCTTCAACGGCAACAACCCGAAGACGAATTACCGAACCGGCACAGAGTGGCACCTGGAGGCCGCGGTCTCCCGCGACATCGCCGGCCCTGGCACCACCCTGGGCGCCATCGGCTATTATCATCAGCAGATCAGCGATGACAGCGGAGACGGCGCGGTGCTTGGCGGATTTCGCGGACGCACGGCCGCCCTTGGGCTCACGGCCAGCCATGCATTCAAGTGGGAAAACACACCCATCCAGGCGCGCTTGAAGGTTTTGCGTGAGTTCAATACCCGGAACCGTGTCGAAGGCACCGCCGTCTACCTGACGCTATCGCTGCCCTTTCATGATTGAATCATGCGGCAAAACGCGTCGTTCAACCGTTTGATTCGCTGCCGGAGAAAACATGATGGAAGGTGGTTTCTACATCTCGACCGACATGGTCGAGGAATCGATACGTGACGATTTCTGGCGCGAGACGTCATCCCTGCTGTATGAAATCACGCCCGCGGGCGACGAAGGCATATCGGGATCGGTGCGCTCGCGCCTGTTCGGCAACATGGTGCTGGGCAACACGACGTTCAACCGACAATACTGCAAACGCACGTCCAGCCTAATCACTCAGACGGATCTGGATTTCTACTTGCTGCAACTGATTCTCGCCGGAGAATACCGGGGTGATTTCGCCGGCAAAGATCTGCTCGCCCGGCCCGGCGACATGTTCATCCTGGACCTTGCGCGTCCATTGATCAGCCTGAAGGAAGCCGGCGCCAGGATTACTCTCGTCATCCCTCGCAAAGACATCGGCCAAAACTGGACAACACGTAACCTGCACGGCGTGGTGCTGCGGGGCAATGTACCCACCAACCGGCTGCTGTTCGATTTCATCGTGTCGCTCGATGGGCTGCTCGACGACATGGAGGCCCACGCCATGCCGGGCGTGGGTGAATCGCTGATGATGCTCGTAAAAGCGGCCCTTAGCGGCGCCACCTTGACACACGAGCAATGCATGGCGATCAACCTCTCGATGCGGCAGCGCATCATCGAATACATCGACCGCCATATTTCGGACCCCTCGCTCGGGCCCAAGTCCATCATGCAGCACTTCAGGCTGTCGCACTCGCATCTATACCGGACGTTCGAGTCTGACAAGGGCGTGGCGCGGCTGATCAGGGACAAACGTCTGGATCTGGCGTATCGCATAATCCTGCACAAGCACGGCCAGAGGCTGTCGCTGAAGGAGCTTGCCTATAAATGCGGCTTCTCGAGCCGATCGCAGTTTTCGCGTTTCTTTCACGATAGGTTCGGCGTCGCCCCAAAAGAATTGCGCGGCTTGCAAAAGGCCATGCCGTGCGACACGGGCTCTTCCTCCATCCTGTTTCATCGCTACATCGCTACGCGCATCCCGCCTGCCGACGACTAATGCATTGTTTAATCGGTTCGCGCATCCGGATGTATGGACGTCCCAGACAGGATGCAAGCCGGATGATGCTGCCGTCAAAAAGGCTCGTGGGAGAAAGGCGCTCCAGATTAGAGACGAATCCGGCCCATGACGCCCTCTACTGGGTCCTGGCAGCGGCTATAACTAGAACAACAATGCATTTCGTATGCATCTCATGAAGCTCCGGCTTCCTCACCTTCCTACGACGAGCGAATGATGTCTGTACTTCCGATCTCCCGCCGCGCCTTCCTCAAAGGAATGGGCGCTACGACCGCGGCCATGATACTGCCGCGTTTTGCCTGGGCCAAAGAGCCGACCTTTGGCCAAGACTTCTTGTGGGGCGTGGCAACCTCGGCGCCCGAATCGGAAAGCCGCGCCAATCGCGGACGCAGCAATTGGGACGTCTTCATCGACAACATCGGCGGCTCTGCCGACGGCACGAACAACGTGCGCAATACCGAATTCGATTCCCGCTATCTGGACGAATTCAAACTGCTGCAGGCTTCCGGCGTCAAGGCGTTTCGGTTTTCTTTTGCCTGGTCGCGAGTGCAGCCCGAAACCCCGGGCGCTCCCAATATGCGGGGCCTGGATCACTACGATCGCATGATCGACGCCATGCTGGAGCATGGCCTGGAGCCTGTTCCGACCTTGTTCCATTGGGACATCCCGTTATGGGCCGGCGATTTTCTGGATCGCGACATCAGCCGCAGAATGGGGGACTACGCCGAAATCATGGCGCGCTTGGTCGGCGACCGGGCCAAGACCTGGCTGCTTTTCAACGAGCCCGGCATCATTCCCATCTTTGGCTATGGTCAAGGCATTTTCGCTCCGGGCTACCGATCCCGGCGCTACCTGGGGGCGGCCCTCCATCATGTCAACCTTGCACATGGCAGGGCGCTGACGGCCGTCCGGGCAAACACGTCCTCTGGCACACGGGTTTCATCCGCCTTCAATATCATGCCGTTCGAAGCCCCCTCTGGCAGCGCCGAAGACGTGGCAGCCGCACGCTTCATGGATGTTCTATGGAACGAGGCGGTTCCCGCGCCGGCTTATGGTCGTGGGTATCCTTCTTTGGTCCTGCCGCTGGTGGAACCCTACATCCAGAACGGCGATATGGAAGCCATTGCGGTCAAGCCCGATTTCTTCGGCTTGAACTTCTACTCTCGGTCGTTCGTCAAGGCCGACCCTGATTCTCCGGTGGGTATCGCGCTGGTTGAGCCGCCCGCAGAGCTCGAACGAACCGATGAACTGCCCTATGACCCCGACACGTATACCAAGGTGCTGCTAAAAGCCCATAAAGACTACGATGCACCCGACATCATCGCCACGGAGTTCGGCTTTCCCGTGGCCGAAGAAGCTCCCAAGGACGGATGGGTGAACGACCCCTTGCGCATCAAGTACATGCAAGGATATATCCGGGCCGCCCATGACGCCTACCAGCAAGGCGTCAAGCTGAAGGGGATGTTCTATTGGTCTTCGACGGACAATTGGGAATGGGTGCTGGGCCTGAGCAAGCACTTCGGCCTGATACACATCGACCAGCCCTCATTGAAACGCATCCCCAAGCGCAGCCTCGAATACTATGCCAAGTGCATCCGGCTCAACGGACCGGCTTAAGTTTCTGTGTTGACCCCGCAGTTACCGACCGGCGAAGCTCTCCAGAGGGATGCCGCTTGACCACACCTGTCGCTCTACCGATGCCCGCAAAAAACTGGACCAGAATCGCAAACTGGTCTATTTTTAGCGTTTTGTTCGACGATGCGAGGATGCCATGAGCGACGCGTTTCAAAAGCAAGTCTATCCCTCGGCGGCCTGGTCGCGCGACCTTTTTGCTGAAGTCGTAACGGTAAAGGGGCCTGGCACGACACTGTATCTTTCCGGCATAGGGGCCGAGGCGCTGGGTGAACAGCCGGGCGACATCCAACACCTTGGTGATGTCTACTCGCAAACCCGACTCGCTTACCAGAAGGCTGCCCAGGTGCTGGCCAAGCATGATGCGAGCTTGGCTGACGTCGTCAAAATTACCGCTTATCTGCTCGATGCCCGCTTCGCACCTGCCTATCACCAGGCGCGCCAAGAGGCATTTTCAGGGCTGCCGCCGCCGTCTCACACTTTGCTGATTATTTCTGCTCTGGCTTGGCCGGGCATGTTGGTCGAAGTGGATTTGACGGTTGTCAAGGGGCAGCTTTAAACCAGCACGGGTTCAACTGGATCAGGGCATACCGGCAGGGCGTCTGACCAGAACAATTCATAACGATGATAATCGAGGGTTGCATGAGCGAGAGTGTCGAAGTCGGCGGGGCAAAGGTCGCGTATCGCGTTGACGGCGATGGGCCGGCAATGGTGCTGGTGTCGGGCACTGGCGGCGACTTGCATAGCAACTGGGATCACCTCATGCCCGCCTTGGCGGCCCGGCGCAAGGTGGTGCGTGTTGATTACTCGGGCTCAGGCCATACACAGGACAATGGTGGTGCACTGTCGATCGACCTGTTGGCCCAACAGGTGCTGGCCGCGGCCCGAGCCTGCAATGTGGGGCAGTTCGATCTGGTCGGCTATTCTTTGGGCGCCGCTGTGGCAGCCTGCATCGCAGCCCAGCATCCAGAACTGGTGCGCTCTTTGGTTCTATTGGCGCCATTCGCCGATGGCCGCGAGCCCCGCATCAGGCTCCAGTTCGAAGTATGGCAGCAGCTCATTCGCAGTGATCGGGCTACTTTCGCGCGCCTTGTCCTGCTCAATGGCTTCAGCCGCGGGTTCTTGGGCGGCTTCAACGACAGCCAGATGAACGAGTGGGTAGAGCTTATATGCAAGACCAATCGCTGGGACGGCATGTTGCGCCAGGTGGAATTGGATGCGCGGCTCGACATCCGGCAGCAGTTGGCGGGAATAAATTCGCCCACCCTGATCATTGGCTGTGCGCAAGACCATATCGTTGGGCCGGAGTCTGCACGGGGCATTGCGGCGGCAATATCGGGTTCTCGTTACGCTGAGCTTGATGCGGGCCACATGGCGCCCTTTGAGCGGCCCAAAGAGTTCCTCGGCCTTATTGATGATTTCGTCGGCGTAGCCTAAGCCAAGGTCTGTCGTCTGAGTGGTTCATGTAAGATCGCTGGTTCGAACAACTCCCAGTAAACGGTGTGGAGCGCGGGCATGAATCGGATGTTGAGCTTGGCGTGTGCCGCCCTCATGTTAATGCTGCTTGCAGCCTGTGCGCAGCTGCCGTCACTGGACGCCCGCACGCAATCCAGCGTTTTTACCGACACCGCTCACACGGAAATGGGCCGCGCCATTTTGCCGTTGGCGGCGGCTCATCCGGGTAAATCAGGTGTGTCGCCGCTGGCCCGAGGCGGCGATGCATTCGCCGCGCGAGCATTGATGGCGCAGGCAGCTGAAAGTTCGATAGATATCCAGAACTACATCTGGCACGACGACATGGCGGGCGTCTTGTTGTTTGAGGCCCTGCTGGAGGCCGCCGATCGGGGTGTAAGAGTACGGCTGCTGCTTGATGATAACAACACTGTCGGCATGGACGAAGTGCTTGCAGCGCTTGATAGTCATGCCAATATCGAAGTTAGGCTCTTCAACCCCTTTGTGTACCGCAATTGGCGCTGGCTGGGCTACCTGACCGATTTTGGGCGCTTGAACCGCCGCATGCACAATAAATCGTATACGGTCGATAACCAGGCTACGATCATCGGAGGGCGCAACGTCGGCGATGAATATTTCGGCGCTTCGGAAGAATTTCTTTTCATTGATCTTGACGTCCTTGCCGTAGGGCCGGTGGTCAATGATGTTTCCCACGACTTTGATCGCTATTGGAAAAGCGCGTCGGCTTATCCGGCCGACCTTATTATTTCGCCTGCAGCCGACAACGGGCTGGAACATCTGAAGTCCAGGGCGGCAGAGATCAAACAAAATCCACGTGCCGCCGGCTACGTCAAAGCGATGAATGAGCTGCCTTTGGTGCGGCAGCTTTTGGATGGCAGTATCGAGCTCGAATGGGCGGTCACACGCATGGTCAGCGACGACCCGTCCAAGGGTTTGGGCCAGGCCCAAGAGCACGAGATGCTGCCTCAAAGGCTGGGGAAGATATTTGGCGTGCCTGAGCGAGACTTGTTCATGGTGTCGTCCTATTTCGTGCCCACGAAGGCGGGGGTTGACTATCTGTCGGGGCTGGCCATGAATGGTGTGGACGTCACCATACTGACCAACTCACTCGAAGCCACTGATGTGGCGGCGGTACACGCCGGCTACGCCAAGCGCCGGGCTCCTTTGCTGGCGGCCGGAATTGACCTTTATGAATTCAAGAAGGTCACCTCAATCGCCTCCTTTCGAGATCGAGGCCTGACCGGCAGCTCTGCCTCCAGTCTTCACGCAAAAACCCTGTCGGTGGACGGAGAGAAGATATTCATCGGATCGTTCAACTTCGATCCCCGCTCGGCGCGTCTCAATACAGAGATTGGCTTCGTCATCGAAAGTCCCAAACTGGCTCAGAGCTTGCCCGCCGCAATACAAAAGCAAGCATCGGGCATCGCCTACCGGGTTTTCCTGAACGAGTCGGGTGAGCTTCGTTGGGAAGAGATGCGCGACGGCCGTCGGGTCGTGCACGAATCGGAGCCTGGGGCGAGTGTCTGGCGTTTGATGGGGGTATGGATACTTTCCCACCTGCCCATCGAGTGGCTCTTATAGTCTGGTGCCCCAACGCGCGAACTTTTACTGCGCGGGCGCGATCCGATGCCCATCAAAACCACAAGCGTCGGATCGCGGGTGTTTCGATGCAGGGTTATTTATCGAAGCGGGTTTTGATTTCGTCCATGCAGCGGTCTTGAGCATCGCCCGACATCGCTTTGCACTTTTCCTTTTCAACTTTGTACTGGGCGTCTTTCTTTTCTTTGTTGGCGTCGTGGGTTGCGTCCGCGGTTTTTTCGCTACGTTCGCTTTCGGCCTCGGCCTTGTCGCGATTGGCATCAGCCTGCTTTTCGCAGATGTCTTTTTCGTCGCCCTGCATGCTTTCACAGCGCTTCATCTCGACTTCGTGGCGTTGATCGCGCTGTTCGTCGGTCATGGCGGCATTGTCGCGGGCTTGTGAGTTCGATTGTTGAGTTGTGCCTGCGCCTGCGTCGGCTTGGGTATCGGCGGTGGACTGAGCCGCAGCGTTGAATGCAGTCAGACTGAACCCCAGAGCCAATGTGCACAGAGCGGATTGTAGTTTCGTCATGGACAACTCCTTGGTGAAATTCGAATTACGTTCAGGTTCAAAGGCCCTGCCTCTTGGCCCGTCGTAATCGTCTTTTAGCAAGCGCTGTGCCGGCAGCCTTTGGGGCCACCGGCCAGCCGTTGGCCTGTGCGCTATGTGCGCTATGGCGCTCGGCGAAGCTCGGCTGACGGATACTTGATCTGGGCGCGGTACTTCGAGACAGTTCGGCGCGCCACGATTACTCCCTGGCCCGCCAGTTTGCGCGCCAGCATTACGTCGGACAAGGGGTCTTTGGGGTCCTCCGCATCGATCATCTCCTGTATAAGCGCGCGCACGGATCCTGCCGAGCAAGTGCCGCCCGAGCGCGTGGCCAGCTCGCGTGAGAAGAAATGCTTGAACTCGAAAATGCCGCGTGGCGACGCCAGATACTTATTACTGGTGGCGCGTGAAACGGTCGATTCGTGCATCTCCAGTTCCTCGGCAATTTCGCTGAGCATCAGTGGGCGCAATGCCACATCACCGTAGTCAAAGAATGTCTGTTGCCGCGCCACGATGGCTTGCGCCACCCGCAATATCGTCGTGTTGCGCTGTTCGAGGCTGCGTATCAGCCATCGGGCTTCTTGCAGGGCTTTTGCCATCAGATTGCGCTCTTCGTAGCGACTTTCTTTAAACAGGCGCGCATAAGTAGCATGAAGTTGGGCCCGTGGCACCGCCTCTTGATTGGGAAGAGGGACCCACTGTTTACCGATCTTTCGCACTACTACGTCCGGGATGATGTAGCAGGACGGGTCGATGGATGCATAGCGGGTTCCGGGTCGGGGGTCCAGGCTACGTATCAGGAGGCAGGCCTGACGGGCGTTCTCTTCGTCGCAATTGAACGTCCGCATCAAGCCGTTGTAGTCGCAGCGGCCAACTTTTTCCAGTGTGGAGCCGGCAATCTGGATGGCCAGATACCGGCCGGGAGTTGCTTCGGGCAGTGCTTCCAACTGAAGTGTGAGGCATTCGGCCAGGTTCCGTGCTGCAATGCCGGGCGACGCAAGCTGTTGAATGAGCTTCAGCGCGGTGCTCCATTCGCAGTCTGAGGGCGGCGGCGAGAGCAGATCGTCGGACGCGAGTTCCGAAAAAGGGACGCGAAGGTAGCCGTCGTCATCCAGGGCCTCGATAATGAACTCAGACAAAAGTCTGTCGCGTTCGCTTAACGGCTGGCCGCGAAGATTGTCCCGTAATGCGTCATGCAAACCTAGCGACGCACGGGCCCATTGCCCGACGTCGTTGTCATTTCCGTCTCCCTGGCGAGAGGTTGGATAGTCTCCGGAATAAGTACTGGAAAGCTCGGCTTGCTCCGCCGAGACCTCGACCGTTTCTACGGATACCGCCGGCTCGCTGTCCGTTGCTTCGACGTGGTCCGAGGGCTCTGCCTGGGCAGTCGCTAACCGCTCGTCCGAGGACGATGAATCAGTGTCGCTGGGAGATGCTCCCTGCAGAAAATCGTCGCCGCCATCGTCTGTGTCTGCGGGGTCAGTTTCCGTTTCTTCCAGAAATGGGTTGGTGGCGATGGCCTGAGAGACCTCCTGATTGAAGTCAAGGGTAGACATTTGCAGTAACTTGAGCGACTGCTGAAGCCGTGGGGTCAGGCTGGTTTGCTGCTTGGCGCGTAATTCGATGTGGACCACTTTACGTCTCCTTCGCGATGAGGAATGCAAAACATTGAGGTACTACCCCAAGGTATGCAATATGCATGCCAGTTTGTGCAAGCAGAAGTAAATACGGCCAAGCTCATGAGGGACTTGGGAAAATTGCAGGTTCTGTCTCAAGGAGCATGGTGCACACGTAAGTTGCGGTTACGGTTGTCGGAGAAAAAATTGCCTGCTTTGTAAGAAGTGCGTTGAGGTTAGGGTTTTTTGTCCCCCATCCGGCGTGCCGACCGCACTCACGGCACAGGGCTTGCTGTACTCCAGGGTGAAACTATCGTTTCTGATGAACTCAGTCATGAACAGCAAGATGGGAGAGACCTCAATGCGCAACAAAGATCAACGTTGGATCGCACGGACCTCCTCGCGCGAAAATGAGGATCGGCCGTATGACCTTTTCAGCCGCGACACGGGACGGGTCGAAGCGTCCCGCTACGCGCCCCAGCGCGGTGACGCGGCTACGAACGCATGGCAGCGGGACTGGCGTCAGCCTCGTCATCGGCGTGACGAGCAGGCCGGCCCTGAGAGCAGAGCCTACGGGCGGCTCGATTCCTGGGAGGATGATGCGCACTCAGGGGTGCACGCGCTTGAGCCCGGCCAGAGGCTGCATAGCCGCAGCGCCGACCCGGGCCAAAGCAGCTACGGCGGATTCACCAATGAAGACCCCAGGTTCCAAGGCCAGCAATTTCATCGTCGAGTTACAAGCGATGAATATCCGGTTCCCACTCAAGGCGACGGCATGCAGGGACGGTGGCTATATGCCGACGCGAGCGAAGGCTACCGGGAACGGCGGATAGTGCCCAAAGGCTATAAGCGCTCGGACGAACGCATACTGGAAGATGTCTGTGAGCGCTTGAGCCATAGCGGCTTGGACGTCAGCGACGTGTCGGTGAATGTGGAACAGGGCACGGTCAGCTTGGAGGGCAGTGTCGCCGGCCGTTGGATGAAGCATGCGGTCGAAGACTGTGTGGACGATTGCCTCGGAGTTGAGGATATCGAGAACCGAATCCGGGTGACCAGGCGCGACGCAGCCGACCCGAGCAAAAACGAGTGATTCAAATCACTTTCAGGAGAAAAACATGGAACAGAACACACATATCATTGACGACCCTCGTGGCGACGGGCAAGGCCCGGGGCCTGAAATCATGGCCGCCGCCACGCTGGACGGGAACGACGTATACAACCTTGCAAATCAGAAACTGGGTTCCATCAGCGACATCATGCTGGATGTGCCGCGAGGCCGCATTGCGTACGCAGTGATGTCTCGCGGGGGAATTCTGGGTATGGGAGACAAGCTTTTC
Source organism: Pusillimonas sp. (assembly GCF_044464525.1). Taxonomy (NCBI): domain Bacteria; kingdom Pseudomonadati; phylum Pseudomonadota; class Betaproteobacteria; order Burkholderiales; family Alcaligenaceae; genus Pusillimonas; species Pusillimonas sp. Next base: position 48,273 of record NZ_JBIQLE010000004.1, on the reverse strand, counting down.
GCCATTCCCTGGAGCGCCCTGACACTGGACACTCAGCGCAAGTGCTTCGTGCTGGACATTGACGAAGAGCGAATGAAAGCAGCAGAAGGCTTCGACAAAGACAATTGGCCTCGCATGGCCGACGTCGCGTGGGCTACTCGTACCCACGAATACTACGATCAGTCTCCATACTGGTAAGCAGTCCGACCGGGCTACCCGGAACAGGCGCCCAGGCCGAAAAATCGAGCCGGGCACCTGGCGGATAGGTTGACGGTTTTGTGTCAAAAGCGTGCCCCGCCCTATTAGGCGGGGCACGCGCGTGTCCGCCGGATTAAACTCTATTTGAATAGCCGGTTGCTAACAACGAGCAAAATGCAGAAAAGCTGCTTATCATAGAGTTTCAATTGTCATACGGTATTACTACTGTATTATTTTAGAACGCGTAATATAGCCCTAACTTACGAAAATAATCTTTCCGGTCCGCCGGGGGTAATGGTAGACGACGGCGTCTGCGGCGCCGATTGTTTTCCTAACACACATGCCTTACCTACTTGTTATTGAAGACGAAAGCGAAACCCGGCAACTGATCGCAGAGATCGCCGAGGAAGAGGGCTACGATGTCGACCAAGCGGGCGACATCAGGCAGGCGCGCATCTTAATGGAACGAAGGCGCCCCGATGTCGTCTTGCTCGACATGCATCTTCCCGATGGCGACGGCATGGAGCTTTGGCTTGATCTGCAGCTACCCGATACAAAAGTAGTTTTCATCACTGGTCACTCCACAGTAGAGAGCGCCATCGAGGCGCTGCGATGCGGCGCCACGGATTACCTGCAAAAACCGCTTAGTCTGCGGCGGCTGAAAAGTGTTCTGAGTGACATTAAAGGCTTGCTGCGTGTCGAGCCCAAGGCGGCTTCCGAACACCACTTCGAAAAAATCATCGGCAAGTCGTCGGCCATTCGCAATCTATGTGCACATATCGAGAAGGTGGCGCCCACCATTGCGACAGTCTTGCTGATCGGGGAAAGCGGCACAGGAAAAGAGTTGGCGGCCGAGGCCATTCACTTGGCCAGTGCTCGCCACGCCAAGCCTTTCATGCCCGTCAACTGCGGAGCAATTTCTCCCAATCTAATAGAAAGCGAACTTTTCGGGCACGAAAAAGGCAGTTTCACGGGGGCCGACCGCCAGCACAAAGGGTATTTCGAGCGCGCGTCGGGCGGTACCCTTTTCCTCGACGAGATCACCGAAATGTCGATGGAACTGCAAGTTAGGCTTTTGCGCGTGCTGGAATCCGGCCGCTTCATGCGTGTGGGTACGCATGAAGAGATCGAGGCTGACGTAAGGGTGGTGGCGGCCACCAACCGCAGCCCCGAGCAAGCGGTGCAAGAAGGCGTGCTGCGAGAAGATCTATATCACCGCCTTAGCGTTTTTCCGCTCCATTTGCCTTCTTTGCGCGAACGTGAAGACGATGTCTTGTTGCTGGCCCAGCATTTTCTTGATGAGCTCAATCGCAACGAAAAGACCGCCAAGCGGTTCTCTCCCGAGGCGCTGTCGGCCATGCGGGGTTATGCCTGGCCGGGTAATGTGCGCGAACTGCGCAACTTCGTCTATCGCAGCTATATTTTGGCGGACGAGGTTATCAAGGGCGATTTCAACACCTTCGATCTGGACGAGCACGCTCCTACACAAGGCGCCGAAATACTCGTTCCTGTGGGTGTTGCCCTGGCTGATGCCAATCGGCAGTTAATTCTGGCCACGCTGAAGCAATGCGGCGGAGTCAAGAAACTGGCGGCCGAAACGTTGGGCATCAGCATCAAGACGCTGTACAACCGTCTTGAAGAGTACGGCGAATTTTCAGAAACGTCCGAGTAATTCTCAATTGCTTAGTGCGATGACGCCCCTGCCTGCACCACGGCAGGAGCAATACTTGCAGGCTGCTTCTTGATCAAGCTGATAAAGGAGCGAAGCCATGGCTACCCATGATGATGACGCAAAGAATGCCGAGCGTTTGCAACGCCTGAAAGAAGATCCGCGGACCAGTCCTCGGATTGGTCCGAGTGACTCGTCGGATACGGCAAGCGAGTTGCCTGACAATTTCCCCGACACTGACAGCGATCGTCGCAACACCGGCGAACGGGCCGAGGTTGAAAACCGGCGGGACCCTGCCGGCGATGACGTCCAGCCCGATAAGGTCGTGCCCGAACGTGATGCAGGGCTGTCGCATTCCGCCCCCGATCCGGAGCGCAACGGAGGCTGAGCCAAGGCAAGGTTGAACGGGCACGCAGTTTGCTCTGAGCAGGTGAACATAGTCACCTACGGAGAGCACTGTGGCGATAAAAATATTGGCGGTTACTTCGGAAGCTTTTCCCTTGGCCAAGACGGGCGGGCTTGGAGATGCAGTCAGTGGTATGGCGCGTGCCGTCCAGGAAATGGGTGCGGACATCACCATTATGTTGCCTGCCTATAGAGGGGTGCGACAACGTTTGATTCACGCACGCGTGGCCGGACATCTGAGTGGATTGCCAGGGGGGGAGGCGCGCATAATCAAAGGCTATTGCCGCGACTCGGGCCTTGGTGTGTTGCTGCTGGAAAACAAAGCGCTTTATGATCGCGACGGCATCTATCTTGATGACAATGGAGTCGAGTACGCAGACAGCGCTTTGCGCTTTGCGGCGCTTTCTCATGCGGCCGCGCGTGTTGCCGGGGGGCTTCCCGGGCTGCCGGGATTTGATGTGCTGCATGCGCACGACTGGCACGCCGCGTTGGCCCCATTGGTCTTGCGGCAGCTGGGCGCGTCTCATGTCCAGAGTGTCCTGACATTACACAACGTTGCTTTCCAAGGCTCATTTGACGCGAATGCGTTAGAGCAGGCGGGAATCGATCCAGCGCTGCACGAGTCGGGCGGCCTGCTGTATGGAGGCCGCGTTAATTATCTTCACTCCGGCATTGTGTGCGCGGACAAGATTACCGTCGTGAGCCAAAACTACGCTCGTGAAATATTGACGCCTCAGTTCGGTTGCGGGCTGGACGCATCGCTGGGTTCGCGGGGAGCTGATTTGCTTGCCATTCCGAACGGCATCGACGTCTCCGTATGGAACCCGGTCTCCGATCCCTATTTGCGGGGTTGCCATTTTCATGCCGGCGATTTGTCCAACAAGGTGGAATGCAAACGCAGGCTGCAGGCCAAGTTCGGTCTCCAGGAATCCCCGGATTCCGTTTTGCTTGCAATGGGTAGCCGGTTAACAGGACAAAAGATGGCGGACATCGCTGCCGATGCTTTGCCGCGCGCGCTCGATGCTCATCCTGATTTGCAGGTGTGCGTGATAGGTTGCGGCGAGAAACACATTGAAGCTCGCCTGCGCCGGCTGGGCGAGCATTATCAAGGGCGCTGTGCGGTGCACATAGGGTATTCCGAAGACCTTGCTCATTTGCTGCACGCCGGCGCGGATATCCTGCTGCATGGCAGCCGCTTCGAACCGTTCGGCCTGACGCCGCTTTATGCCATGCGCTATGGAACCATTCCGATAGGTTCGCAAGTGGGCGGCATGGTCGATACCATCCATGATCCTGGCCGGGCGGTGAACGGCGAAGCCATGAATTTGGCCACCGGTCTGCTTTTTACCGGCGATCAAGTGGACGATATGTGCGCGGCCATTGACCGGGCCTTGCACCTGCGTGGCAACGGTGAAACTTGGCTCGAGATGCAGCGTAATGCCATGCGGCGAGATTTCAGTTGGGAGCAGGCCGCCCCGGCCTACATGCATTGCTATCAAGCTCTGTGCAAGGATCGACAGGGGGTGAAGCAAGGTCGCATTCCTCAGGTGCGCACGCCGCTGCATGTAAGGCCTGTGCCTGCGGCCGCTCGTCAGATGGGAATTTCGGTAGCTTGAAGAATATAAGGCGCCGCCGCTGACGGTGCAGGACGGATGCCAATGAACGAGTCTTCAATCTCCAGGGACATTCCCCGCCGCCTTCTTCTGCTGGGGAAGAGGCCGGGCCAAGATCACTCGGCCTGGAGCCGTACTTGCCGACAGGCGAAGATGTACGGCTTTGACGGTATTGTTGTGCCCCCTTTATGGAAGCCGTCTGGCGAAGATATGGTCGCGCCTGATCCGGACAGGTTCGCTTTTCAGGATGCGGGGGACGAAAGCGTGGCGCATGCGCTAGCCCGTCTTGCGGCGGAATGCGTGAAAGAGCGTCTGCACCTCTACATGGATGTGCAATTCGATGGCGCCGCTGCGGTGAATGAATGGTGCCCACGCCTGGCGCAGTGGCTGGACGCAGGTCTTGAAGGTTTTCGTTGCAAGGGCTTGGCGCAGCTCGATGCGGAAAATTGGGCACGCCTCATTGGCAAGATTCGCGCTTCGGCCCCGCAAGGTCGCTTCATGGCGTGGACGCCCGGTCTGAACACTGAGCAAGTTGCAGCCTTGCGCGGGGTGGGGTTTGATGCCACGTTTCTTTCCCTGCCTTGGTGGGATTACCGCTCGGCCTGGTTGGCCGAAGAGTATGCGCGCCTGGCCGCTGTAGCGCCTGTCATAGCTCCGCTTGCGCCGAATGGACCAGCGGTCGTCCAGGACAAGGCCGCACTATCCGCCGCACTGCGCGGCAGAAGCGTCTGGACGGCGGCGGTCTGCGGTGGCGGCATACTCGTTCCCGAGGATTTCTTGTGGGCGGACACCGGAGGAGAATTAAAAGCAGCAAACGAATGGCTGGCCTGCAGGAAGGAAACGGGCGAAGCGTTGTTCATCTTGACTGGGCCCTTGAGTTCTTGCACCGCCGTGTTTCGCGGTGGCGCCGGTTTGGTGTTGAATCCCGGCGCCGAACTTGAGACGGAGGTGAACTGGCCCTTGTTGCAGGGCCGGCTGCCCCATCTATACGCCGACTTGCGTGCTCCTTCCGGTGCCAGCGGGCGTCTTGGGCCGGGGGCGTTCCTTCGTTTCTGGGCGCGGCAGCTTAATGCTGTAAAGCCGCCGTCATCAAGCATGGCAGAGAAGCGCAAGCTGGGCTTGGGCTTAATGAGCGCGTCGCGCATCGCGATCGAGCACGTCCGACCCGCTGTGGATGACGGACGTTTTCCCGTCAAGTCCATTGTGGGTCGTGCTGTAGAGGTGGAGGCCGACATCTTCATGGATGGCCACGAGCGCTTGGCTGCGTGCGTGGCCTGGAAGGCTGCCGATGAGACGGATTGGCGGGAAGTTCCCATGGCGCATCTGGGCAATGACAGATGGAGGGCGTCTTTTACGCCTACGCGTATGGGCAGACACATGTTCATGATCAAGGCTTGGCATGACAGGTGGGAGTCTTTTCGGACCGGCATAGTCAAGAAGCGCGACGCGCAAATGGATATTGCGCTCGATCTCCAAGAGGGTCGTATTCTGGCAGGAGAAGTTGTTCGCCGTGCCCGGCGAGAGATTCCCGAGACGGCCGCCATGCTTCAAAACGTGATTGAGACCGAAGATGCCGATGCCTTGTTGTCCGACGCCGTGACGCAAGCGATGGCGCGACTTGATGTGCGGGCGTTCGAGACCTGCTCCGCCGTCAGCTATCCCATGGCGGTAGAGCGGCGCGAAGCAGGCTTTTCCAGCTGGTACGAGTTGTTCCCGCGCTCGCAAAGCGCGACAGCCGGCCTTCATGGGAAGTTTCTCGACGTGCGCCGACGACTTGCCGCAATTAGAGATATGGGCTTCGACGTTCTGTATTTTCCGCCTATCCACCCAATCGGAAGGATAAATCGCAAGGGGCGGAATAATTCACTGACGGCGTCGGACGAAGACGTGGGTAGCCCCTATGCAATCGGTTCGGAAGAAGGCGGGCATGATGCCGTCCATCCACAATTGGGCACGCTGGACGAGTTCAAGGATTTGCTCCACGCTGCGCGCGAACATGGCCTGGAGATTGCGCTGGACTTCGCCATACAGTGCTCGCCGGATCACCCCTGGCTGAAAGAGCACCATAACTGGTTCGATTGGCGGCCCGATGGTTCGCTGCGCTACGCGGAGAACCCGCCCAAACGATACGAAGACATTGTAAACCCCAACTTCTACCAGGGTGCGCAGTCAAAGCCGTGTGCCTCTCTGTGGCGGGCACTGCGCGACGTCGTGCTTTTTTGGATCGACCAGGGCGTGCGTATTTTCAGGGTGGATAATCCACACACCAAGCCATTGCCGTTCTGGGAGTGGATGCTCGGCGAAATTCACGCTCGCCATCCGGATGTGATCTTTCTTTCGGAAGCATTTACACGGCCGCGCATGATGTATCGCCTTGGAAAACTGGGCTTTTCGCAGTCATACACATATTTCACATGGCGCAACGATAAGGAGGAGCTGACTTCTTATCTGGAAGAGCTTGGCTCCCGCCCGATCGCAGACTTTTTTCGCCCCAATTTTTTCGTCAATACGCCCGACATTAATCCGTATTTTCTGCAGTCGGCAGGCCGGTCGGGATTTTTGATACGGGCAGCCCTTGCGGCGACGTTGTCCGGCTCGTGGGGCATGTACAGCGGCTTCGAATTATGTGAAGCCGCCGCTTTGCCTGGGCGGGAGGAATACCTGAATTCAGAAAAGTACGAACTGCGACAGCGAGACTGGAGCCAGGCGGGAAACATTATCGCGGAAATCACGCAATTAAATCGTATTCGCCGCAGCACGCCGGCCTTATGGACGCACCTGGGCCTGAGCTTTCTTCCGGCCCATGATGACAGAGTCCTTTTCTTCTCTAAGACGACGCCCGAGCGTGACAGCATCGCGCTGGTGGGCATCAGCCTGGACCCTCACGCCGCCCGCCGAGCATGGGTGGAGCTGCCGCTATGGCCCTGGGGCCTGAATGACGGTGCCGTGCTGCGGATGGAGGATGCATGTGCCGAACGGGAGTTCGAGTTGCGCGGCAAACACCACGAGGTTGAGTTTTCGCCGCGACAGCCATATTTCGTTTGGCGGTTGAGGGGGCTGGGATGAAAACACCACGCGAAAGCCGCGCAGCGCATTCCAAGCGGGACTCTGTCGCGCGCAATGAGCCGGGTTGGTACAAGGACGCCGTTATTTATCAACTGCATGTGAAGTCTTTTCATGATGCCAACGACGACGGGGTAGGCGACTTTGCCGGCTTGCTGTCGAAACTGGACTACATCGCAGAACTGGGTGTGGACGCCGTCTGGCTTTTGCCCTTTTATCCCTCGCCCCGGTTAGACGACGGATACGACATTGCCGATTATCGTTCGGTGCATCCCGATTACGGCGCCTTGGCGGATGTGAAGCGTTTCATACGTGCGGCGCACGCGCGCGGGCTGAAAGTAATCACCGAGCTGGTGGTCAACCACACTTCGGACCAGCACCCGTGGTTTCAGCGCGCCAGGAAAGCACGCCCCGGCTCGGCGGCACGCGACTATTACGTTTGGTCTGACAACGATCAAGCCTACGCCGGCACCCGCATTATTTTTTGCGATACCGAAAAATCAAACTGGACCTGGGACCCGGTGGCCGGCGCCTATTTCTGGCATCGTTTTTATTCGCACCAGCCCGACCTGAACTATGACAACCCTCGAGTCCTGAAGGAAATTATCAGCGTGATGCGGTTCTGGCTCGACTTGGGAGTCGACGGGCTAAGGCTGGACGCGGTGCCCTACCTGGTGGAGCGTGAGGGAACCAATAACGAGAACCTGCCGGAGACCCATGATGTATTGCGCCGAATCAGGGCGGTGATGGATGAGCACTATCCGGATAGGCTGCTTCTGGCAGAGGCCAATCAGTGGCCGGAAGACGCGCAAGAGTATTTCGGGAATGGAGACGAGTGCCATATGTCGTTTCACTTTCCGCTGATGCCGCGCATGTACATGGCTATCGCCCGCGCCGATCGTTTCCCGGTCACCGACATCATGCGTCAGACGCCCCCCATTCCCGAGAGCTGCCAATGGGCTATTTTTCTGCGCAATCACGATGAGCTCACCCTGGAAATGGTGACCAGTAGCGAGCGCGATTACCTATGGGATTTCTATGCCGCCGACAGGCGCGCACGGATCAACCTGGGAATACGACGACGGCTCGCGCCCCTGATGCAACGGGACCGGCGTCGTATCGAGCTGATGAACAGTCTGTTGCTTTCCATGCCAGGAACACCCGTGCTGTACTACGGCGATGAGTTGGGCATGGGGGATAATATCCACCTGGGCGACCGGGATGGCGTGCGTACACCTATGCAATGGACACCAGACCGCAATGGTGGTTTTTCTCGCGCCGATCCAGAGCAGTTGACCCTGCCGATGCTTATGGGGCCCTTATACGGCTATGAGGCAATCAACGTCGAAGCTCAGCAACGCGATGCTCATTCGCTATTGAACTGGACGCGCCGCATGCTGGCAAAGCGCCAGCAAAAGAAGGCTTTTGGCAGGGGTGGGCAGCGTTTTCTTTTCCCCGGCAATCGCAAGATTCTGGCTTATCTACGTGAATACGAGGACGAGGTCCTGTTATGCGTAGCCAATCTTTCCGATGCGTCGCAGCCTGTTGAACTGGACCTGGCGCAAATGGCGGGCAGGGTGCCGGTAGAGCTTCTGGGCGGGACGCCGTTTCCGGACATTACCGAGTCGCCCTATATGCTGACGTTGCCTCCCTACGGATTTTACTGGTTCGAACTGAGCTCTTTAGCGTCGTCTCCGGCTTGGCATTCACCTTTGTCCGAGCAAGCACCCGAGTATGTGACATTGGTACTGCGCCGCGGAGGCGCCGGACCAAAACTTCTGGAAGAATCGCGCAAGATTTTGTGCCGCGAGGTATTACCCCCTTATCTGGCGAGGCAACGGTGGTTCCCTCAAGATAAGCCAGTTGGCCGGGTTTCATTGGACTACGCCGTGCCGCTTACCGCGGAGGCCGACATGGTGCTGGCGGAGCTGGCCGTCCAAGACGACAATTCCACCCATACTTACTTCTTGCCCATGGCGGTTTTGTGGGACGAGCCGATCACGCCGCTTCAACAGCATCACGGCATAGCGCGCGTCCGGCGCACGGCTGAGACGGGGCTCTTGGTCGACGCAATGAGCGTGCCGGCATACGCCCTGGCCATGCTCGACCGCTTCAAGGCCGGCGCGCGTCTGCCCTTGCCGGGCGACCGAGCGGATGTGCTGGAGTTTCGGCCCGAACCGGGGCTGGATTCCCTTCCGGGTTTCGAGCCTGAGGACATTGACTGGTTCCAGGGCGAGCAATCCAACAGCTCATTGTGGCTGGGGGATTCGGCGGTGCTGAAGCTGTTGAGGCATGTGCAGCCTGGCGAGCACCCCGAAGTCGAAATGACCCGCTATTTAACCCGGGCGGGTTATGCCAACAGCGCCAGCCTGCTTGGAGAACTGCGCAGAATTGACGCCGATGGCCGACCGTACACCCTGGCTCTTTTGCATGCTCGAATTCCCAACCAGGGAGATGCCTGGAGCTGGACGAACGATTACTTGGGGCGGACGCTGGAAAACGCCACGTTGACGGCGGAGAGCCATGGTGATTATCTGGAGGATTTAGCCGGCTACATGGCTATGGCAGGAATCATCGGCCAGCGGCTGGCCCAGCTGCATGGCGTATTGGCGGGAGCCGGCGGAGACGATCGGGCATTTGCTCCAGAATCCGCCGCCGCCGTGGATGCTCGGCGCTGGATCAAGGATATTCGGTCAATGATGCAAGCGTCGATTTCGGCGGCCTGGAACAATCGCAATCAGCTTACTTCGGCAGGCCTGGCGCAGGCCGGGGAATTGCGCGAGGCGCGTACGGGTCTTCTGCGCTGGATAGACAGCGGGGCCGCGCGCGTCGTGGGGCACATGCGATGCCGCATACACGGAGACCTGCATCTGGGACAGGTACTCATCGCGCAGAACGACGTGCACTTCGTCGACTTCGAAGGTGAGCCGGATCGGCCGCCTGAAGCCCGGCGGGCCAAGGCCAGTCCCTGGCGCGATGTGGCGGGCCTGCTGCGTTCCATCGACTATGCGGCACAAGGCTTTGCACAAGCCGATTCCGGCAACGAAGCGGGGAACAATACGCAACCCGACACGGACAGAAGCCCCGACGGCGTGGATGGCAGTTCTTTGGCCCTGCCCGACGCCCCGACCACGAGACAGCGGCATGCGCGCCTGCTGGGCCAGTTTCGCGAGAGCGCCTGCGAAGCATTTCTTGCGGCATATCGCGCGGAGGCGTCCAAATCATGTCCCAACCTGCTTGACCCCGCTATGGATGATTTGCTGCTAGAGCTGGCGCTATTGGAAAAGGCGGCCTACGAAGTGTGCTACGAAGCGGGGCACCGGCCGGACTGGCTTCCGGTTCCCCTTACGGGTTTGGTCCGGATCGCGCGCCGCATCCTGGGGCAGAGCCAAAATGAGTGAACGACTTGAGAGCGGCCATGGCTGACCACGACGCAACTGAAGACTTCGGCCCATTACTCGGCGAGCTTGACATTCATTTGCTCGCCGAAGGCCGCCATGAGTATCTGGCTGATTGCCTGGGGGCTCATCCTTGCACGGTGAAAGGGGTGGCGGGCACCAGATTCGCGGTCTGGGCGCCCAACGCACAGAGTGTCTCTGTGGTGGCCGACTTCAATGCGTGGGATGGGCGGATGCATCGGATGCGTCTTCGGCCGGAGTGCGGGGTGTGGGAAACCTTCGTACCTGGCGTGGACGACGGCGCCTGCTATAAGTTCGAATTGGTCGGGCGGGACGGCAGCTTGTTGCCGCATAAGGCGGACCCCGTCGCGCGTCGGACCGAGCTGCCGCCTGCAACCGGGTCAATTGTTACCTCGGTGCGCGACTTCCAATGGACCGACGAGGATTGGCTGGCGCAACGTGCTGGACATCAAGGCCCCACGGCACCCATCTCTATCTATGAAGTGCACATGGGCTCGTGGCAGCGGAACGAAAGGGGGGCCGCGACCTGGCGCCAATGCGGGCCACGGCTTATAGAACATGCATGCAGGCTGGGCTTTACCCACATTGAGCTGCTGCCGATCATGGAGCACCCCTTCGGCGGTTCGTGGGGCTATCAGCCTCTGGGGCTGTTCGCGCCTACTGCGCGCTGGGGCGAACCTGCGGACTTTGCCTGGTTCGTCAACGCCTGCCACGAGGCAGGTTTGGGCGTAATTCTTGACTGGGTGCCTGCCCACTTTCCGTCCGATCCGCACGGCTTGGGCTTGTTTGATGGCACCGCCTTGTACGAGCACGCCGATCCGCGCCAGGGGCTGCACCCAGATTGGGACACCTTGATCTACAACTTCGGTCGAACCGAGGTTCGCAATTTCCTTGTCGCCAGCGCTTTGGAGTGGCTGCGGCGCTATCACGTCGATGGCTTGAGAGTGGACGCCGTGGCTTCGATGTTGTATTTGGATTACAGCCGTGAGCCCGGTGAATGGATGCCGAACCGCCACGGCGGGCGCGAGAATCTGGAGGCAGTCAGTTTCCTGAGTGAGCTGAATGACACCGTCAGGCGTCTTTGCCCGGGCATCATTATGGTGGCCGAGGAATCCACGGCCTGGCCCGGGGTCACTGCCTCTACCGACAAAGGTGGCTTGGGCTTCGACTACAAATGGAATATGGGTTGGATGCACGATAGCTTGCGCTACATGAGCCGCGAGCCCGTGCATCGCACGTATCACCACGATGACATGACGTTCGGCACGGTGTATGCGTGGACAGAGCGCTTCGTGCTGCCGCTTTCCCATGACGAAGTGGTTCATGGCAAGGGCTCGCTCCTGGGCAAGATGCCCGGCGACCGATGGCAGAGTTTTGCCAACCTGCGCGCGTATTACGCATTCATGTGGGCCAGCCCGGGACGCAAGCTTGTGTTCATGGGCGCGGAACTCGCTCAGCAACGAGAGTGGAATCACGACGACTTTTTGCAATGGGAAGCATTGGCTGATCCGGCGCATGCCGGTGTCCAGCATTTACTGCGCGATCTCAACATCTTGTATAGGCAGTATCCAGCCCTGCATGCCGCCGATGACGATCCCCTGGGTTTTGCCTGGTTGATAGGCGATGATCGGAACAACAGTGTGTTTGCATTCGAACGGCGTAATGGCGAGCAGGTGGTACTTGTCGTGTGCAACATGACGCCCGTGCCCCGGTGGAACTATCACGTTGGCGCGTCAGTGCCGGGCCGTTGGCGAGAACTGTTGAACACCGATGCGGCGGTGTACGGGGGGGCAAACGTGGGAAATGACGGCCAAGTTCAGACGCGGGCCGAGCCGGCTCACGGGCGCGCGCAGTGTCTGTCCCTGACGCTACCGCCGCTTGGGGCCGTGTTTTTTGTACCGGAGGGTTAACGCCATGAGCGATTTACGTGTCGATGCGCTGCTTCCGGGGCTACCCTATCCGATGGGGGCGACAAGCGACGGCCTGGGTGTTAATTTCGCCGTTTTTTCGGCCAACGCGACCAGGATTGATCTTTGCCTGTTCGACGAGCGCGGACGCAAGGAGCTCAAGCGCTTGCCCTTGCCCGAGTGCACGGATGAAGTCTGGCACGGTTATCTACCCGACGTTCAGCCCGGCCTCGTCTATGGCTATCGAGCACACGGGCCTTACGAGCCCGCGCGCGGGCACCGGTTCAATCCGCAGAAACTCTTGCTTGATCCTTATGCCAAGCAACTGATTGGAGGCTTGCGCTGGTCGGACGCGCTGTTCGGCTACCGTGTCCGGCATCCTCGCCTGGATCTCAGCCAGGACAGGCGGGATAGCGCGGCCTGGGTGCCTAAAGCCGTAGTATCCGACGAAGGCTTCAATTGGGGAGGCGACGAGCCGCCTGCCGTGCCATGGGAAGACACATTCATATACGAAGCCCATGTCAAGGGCCTTTCCATCCTACGCGATGACGTGCGTGTCGATTGGCGGGGCACTTTCGAGGCGCTGGCCCATCCTGCTTTTATTGAGCATCTGCTGAAGCTGGGCGTAACCGCACTGGAACTGTTGCCAGTTCACGCTGCTCTGGACGACCATTTTCTGGTCGAGCGCGGCCTGAGCAACTATTGGGGCTACAACACCTTGGCCTATTTCGCTCCAGAGCCGCGCTATTTGGCGTCGAAAAGCTCAAATGGGCTGCGCATGGCCATACGACGGCTTCATTCGGCCGGCATCGAGGTCATACTGGATGTTGTCTACAACCACACTGCAGAGGGCAACGAGCTTGGGCCGACCCTGTCATGGCGTGGCCTGGACAACGCCAGCTACTACCGCCTGATTCCGGGCGAAGAACGTTACTACATCAACGATACCGGCTGCGGTAATACGGTCAACCTTTCGCATCCACGAGTGCTGCAAATGGTGATGGACTCTTTGCGGCATTGGGCGCAGAGCTACAGGGTGGATGGCTTCCGCTTCGACCTGGGCGTGACGCTTGGCCGAGAAGGTACCGGGTTCGATCCGGGTTCCGGCTTCTTTGACGCCATACTTCAGGATCCTCTGCTATCTCGTCTAAAGCTGATCTCCGAGCCGTGGGACACCGGCCCGGACGGGTATCAACTGGGCAACCACCCCCCAGGGTTTGTGGAATGGAACGATCGATATCGCGACACATTGAGGCGGTTCTGGCGCGGTGACGCCGAACAGCGAGGCGAACTGGCCGCCGCCCTTGGCGGCACGCCCGCATTGTTTGATTACCGGCACCGGCGGCCCTGGGCGTCGATCAATTTCATAGCGGCACATGATGGCTTCACAGCAGCTGATGTCGTCAGCTATAGCGAAAAACACAACGAGGCCAACGGTGACGACAACGGCGACGGGCACGGTGAGAATTACAGTTTCAACTGGGGTGTCGAGGGGCCTTCCGACGATGCCTCAGTGTCCAAGGTACGAAACAAGGTGCTCAAGTCGATGCTGGCCGGCGTGCTGGTCTCCGATGGTACGCCCATGTTGCTTGCCGGAGATGAATTCGGCAACAGCCAGCAAGGCAACAACAATACCTACTGCCAGGACAACGAAGTCGCCTGGCTGGATTGGTCTCAGGCGGCTGGCAAACCGGGACGGGACTTGATTGCCTGGGTGAAGCGTGCCAGAGCCTTGCGGCGCGCGCACCCATCCTTGCGCCGCAGCCGTTTCGGCGATGATGGCGTGGAGCTCGCACCGGGTATCAAGCGCGCCGCTTGGTACGACATGGATGGGTGCGAAATGAGCGAAGAGGCTTGGGCCTTCGCCGAGGGGAGGGTGCTGGGTTTCCAGCGTGCCGATATGCGCGACGGAGACGTCGACGTGACGCTGTTATTGCTCAATGGCAGTGCGGATGACATAGCCTTCGTGTTGCCCGCCTTGCCGTGCAGGTGGTATCGGCGCCTGGATAGCGCAACTGAAATTGACAGCGAGGGCGAAGTGCGTGCCGCCCAGATCGAGGTTGGTGCACACAGCCTGGTCTTGCTTGCCAATAACGAAGGCGGCCGGCCATGACCGCCGCTAGCCTTTCAGACATCGAAGGCAGCGCCTCTTCGAAGCTATACGGCTTCGGCGCTGTTCCGCTGGCCGACGATGCGACGCGCTTTCGCTTGTGGGCGCCCAGTGCCGACAAAGTGATGCTGGCGCTTGACGGCCAGGCGCTCGCTGCCATGGCTCGGCTTGCGGACGGCTTTCATGAACTGACACTTCATGCGCCGGCAGGCACCCGTTATCGTTTCGGCATGCCCGCGGATGTCTGGGCGCCCGATCCCGCTTCGCGCCTGCAGGATGGCGATGTGCACGATTCCAGTATTGTTTGTGATGTCGACCGCTATTCATGGCAGTTTCCGGAATGGATCGGCAGGCCATGGACTGACACCGTTTTGTACGAAATACATTGCGGCCTGGCCGGTGGCTTCGTCGGCGTCCGGCAACGTCTGCCCGAGCTGGCGCGTTTGGGGATTACTGCGGTGGAACTGATGCCCATAGCTGATTTCCCAGGTCCTCGGAACTGGGGCTACGACGGTGTATTGCCCTATGCCCCAGATCGCGCTTACGGCTCGCCCGATGAGCTGCGTGCATTGATTGATGCGGCCCACGGCCTGGGGATGATGGTTTTCCTCGATGTTGTGTACAACCATTTCGGGCCCGACGGCAATTACTTGCCCAGTTACGCGCCGGAGTTCTTCCGGTCTGACCTGGATACGCCCTGGGGGCCGGCAATCGACTTCCGCCGCCGGCCAGTGAGGCGCTTCTTTGCGGAAAACGCCTTGTATTGGCTGCGCGAGTATCGCTTCGATGGATTGCGCCTGGACGCCGTGCACGCCATAAGCGATCAGACCTGGCTGCCGGAGATGGCGGCTTTTGTGCGCCGCGCGGTAGATTCGCGCCGGCACGTACATCTTGTGCTCGAGAATGATGACAATGCCGCCGGCTTGCTGAAACAAGGCTTCAATGCGCAATGGAACGATGACGCTCATCATGTCGTGCATCATCTTCTGACTGGAGAGTCGTCCGGCTATTACGCATCGTATGCGCGAAACCCCGAAAACATGCTTGCTCGCGCTCTGGCAGAGGGCTTCGTCTTTCAGGGACAAACCGATCCGGCCCGGAAAGACCGACGCCGCGGCGAACCGAGTGCCGACCTTTCGCCCGACCGCTTTGTTTTCTTCTTGCAAAATCACGACCAGGTCGGAAACCGCGCCCTGGGCGAGCGCCTGGCCGACCTGGCAGTGTCCCTCGAGTCTTTACGAGCGGCTGTCGCGCTTCAATTGCTGACACCACATATTCCCTTGTTGTTTATGGGCGAAGAGCAGGGCGCCAGAACCCCCTTTCTGTATTTCACCAGCCATGACAACCCCGAATTAGCGCGGGCGGTGCGTGACGGACGGCGTAAAGAGTTCGCAGGTTTTCCCGCCTTTGCCGACGAGCAGGTGCGCAGCGCCATACCCGATCCAAACGAGCCGGATACCTGGCAGCGCTCTCGATTGCCGCAGCATGATGACCCGACTGCAGAGCAGTGGCGACAGTGGTACGAGCGGCTGCTCGCCTTGCGCGGCGACTACATCGTTCCTCGCTTGCCTGGAGCGCGCAGCCTGGGCGCCGAGGTTTTGGGGCCGCGTGCGGTACATGCCTCGTGGGAAATGGGCGATGGTGCACGGCTGACAATTTTCTGCAATCTCGGTTCGGAGCCTTGCGCATGTCCGGCTCTTTCCGAAGTGCGGAAGGAGTCGGTGTTTTTCCTTGGGCCGTGCAACGATGACGATGGGATTGAGGCCGCAGACTGGCAGAGGGGCGTGCCCGGTAATTGCGTGGTTGCCGCAATGGAACCGGCTGGGGAGTCAAACCATGCCTGACGCGAAAACAACGCCGTTGCATCAGCTTGCCGACGCCGTGGGCCTGGCTGCAAGCTGGCAGGATGTGCATGGCCGAATGCAAACTGTGTCGGACGAATCGCTTGAAGCTCTGCTTGATGCGATGGGTCTGGAATGTGGCAATGGAGCGAGGATTGAGTGCGGCATAAGGCGCTTGCGCGAAGAGGCGGCCCGGCTTGAAGGGCGAATGATTGTGGTTGAGGCGGGCAAACCTGTTGTTTTCGACCACCACGGACCCTCGCGTTACCGTTTGGAATACGAGTCCGGAGTAGGGGGGCGTGAAGGCGAATTGCAAGCCATGGGTGATTCAAGCGCGCAGATCGCGCCTGTGGATATTCCGGGTTATCACGCCCTGCAGCTGGGAAAAAGCAGGCTGATTTTAGCCGTGACGCCGCGCCGATGCATTGGCCCGCCAAACGACGCTGCGTGGGGGGTGGCGGCTCAGGTGTACAGCTTGCGTCACCCGGCCGAAGCGTCTACTGACACGGTCATGCAGGCGGCGCTAGCTGCGGGCGACTATGGTGCTTTGGCTCGGCTCGCTTTCCAGGCCGGCCGGCGCGGTGCGGCCGCCTTGGCTATTAGTCCCGTCCACGCCTTATTCAGCGCCGACCCCATGCGCTACAGCCCTTACGCGCCATCGAGCCGGCTGTTCCTTAATGTCGCTTATCTGGATGTGCTGACACTGGGCGAGGATGCCTTGCGCGCCGCGCTAGCATCCCTGCCGGATGCCATGCGCGATTGGGCGTCAGGCCTTGCGCACATGGCGGCTGTGGATGAAAGCCTGATCGACTGGCCGACAGTGCAGGCTGCTCGCCTGGCAATTGCCAGGGCGCTTTTCGTGCATTTCGAGGCGCATGGCCCGGACGACGCAAAGCAATCCTTTGAAGCTTTCCGCCGCGCGGGCGGCGAGGCGCTGCAAAGCCATTGCCTTTACGAAACCTTGCACGGGCATTACGCCAAGACACTGGGGCCGGAACACGGCTGGCAAGATTGGCCGGCTCCCATGCAGGAGCCCAATGCCGCAGCGGCGCAGGCCTTTGCCCGTCAGTCAGCGCCCGAACTACGCTTTCATGCCTTCATGCAATGGCTGGCCGACGAGGGCATGCGCAAAGCTCAAAAGGCGGCGCTCGAGGGTGGCATGTCGATGGGGTTAATTACCGATCTGGCCATAGGCGCCGATGTGCGGGGCAGCCAGGCCTGGGGCGCTGCGCAGGATATTTTGCAAGGCGCGACCGTGGGGGCCGCCCCTGACCTCTATCACGACAGCGGCCAGGATTGGGGCTTGACCGCGTTTTCTCCCCGCGCATTGCGCGAACAAGGTTTTCAGCCCTTTCTTTCCATTTTGCGCCACGCTTTGTCCCATGCCGGCGGTGTGCGCATCGACCATGTGCTGGGCCTGGCGCGGATGTGGTTGGTGCCGCAAGGCGCATCCGCAGCCCAGGGCGCCTTCCTGCATTACCCGCTGCAAGACATGTTGGGCTTGCTGGCTTTGGAATCGCACCGCCACAAAGCCATCGTGGTCGGAGAGAACCTGGGTACGGTTCCGGAAGGGTTCAACGATCTATTGAGCGCAAAGGGCGTGTTGGGCACAAGCGTGTTGTGGTTCGAACGTGAAGAGCAGCCCCCACAGCGTTTCATACCTGCGGCAGATTGGCCGGATGATGCAATGGCCACCACGACCACCCACGATTTGCCTACTGTTACCGGTTGGTGGCGTGGCACAGATATTGACTGGCGGCATCGCTTGGGCCGGCTCGGAGCCGATGAGCTGGAAGCGGCCAGATCCGAGCGTGAACACGATAAGCATCTATTGACTCAGGCCTTACATCTGCAAGCTTACGCAAATGATGACGCACCGCTGCCCGAGGTGTTGGAATGGGTGGCGGCGAGCCCGGCGCCCTTGTGCATTTTTCCTCTTGAAGACATGTTGGGCTTGGCGGAGCAGCCCAATATGCCGGGCTCACGCCCTGTAGGAGAACACCCGAACTGGTTGCGCCGCTTGCCGCTGGACGTCGACAAGCTGTTCGACAGCGCTTCAGTCACGCTGCAAGCGGTCCAGCGCGGAAGGAAGACGCCATGAGGGTTCCTCGCGCAACGGTGCGTCTGCAAATGCATCCTGGATTTACGCTGGATGATGCGCGCGCACGCATCCCCTACTACGCCACTTTGGGCATCAGCCATTTCTATCTTTCCCCCATCAGTTGCGCCGTGCCAGGCTCCCAGCATGGCTACGACGTTGTCGATCCGTCGCGCGTCAGCCCGGATCTAGGCGGTGAGCCGGCGCTTCGAAGACTCGCTCGTGCGCTGCAAGACCGCGACATGGGAATCTTGCTGGACATCGTGCCCAACCACATGGCCACCCATCCGGGCAATGAATGGTGGTGGGATGTCTTGGCCCATGGCATGCATAGCCGTTATGCGGCCTGGTTCGACATAAATTGGCATCCCGCGGATAAGAGTCTGCACGGCAAAATACTGGCGCCATTCCTGGCGGACAATTATGCTGACAGCCTGGCGCGGGGTGACTTGCGCTTGAACTACGACGGCAAGACGGACCGCTATCTGATCATGGCCGGCGCCGCAGCTTACCCTGTGGCGCCAGGGTCGCTTGCAGGCGATGATCGGAACCCTGTCGACGTGCTGGCGGAATATGATCCGGCCTTCCAGGCTGGGCAACGGCGCATGCATGAACTGCTTGAGCGACAGCACTATCGTCTATGCAGCTGGCGGTGTGCGGCAAAGAACATCAACTGGAGGCGTTTTTTTGAGATCACCGGACTGATCGGCGTAAGGGTCGAAGAACCCGAGGTATTCGATGCCGTGCACGAGCTGCCTCTGAGGCTATATGAAGAGGGCTTGCTGGATGGGCTGCGAATCGATCACGTTGACGGCCTGGCGCGGCCTCTGACGTATTGCGAGCGGCTGCGGGCGGCCATGCTTGAAAGAAGGCCGCAGGCCGCGACGCCTTGGGTGGTTGTCGAAAAGATACTTGCCCATGCAGAACCTCTGGATCATCGTTTCCAGATCAGCGGCACTACGGGCTACGACTTCATGGATCAAGTTGCTGCTGTATTGCACGATGAAAAGGGCTGCGTGCAGTTGGTCGAGCTTTGGCGCCAGAACACGAAGAACCCCGACACCGCCGCCCGTTTTGTGCTGCAAGCAAGGCTCCTGATGCTGCGTCGCCATTTCGTTGCCGAACGCACGGCTTTGACCCGCTGCATGCATGAACTGATCCGCGGGGAAACTGGTTCTGATGCATGGTCGATGGAGGCTCTTGATCGCGTTCTCGAGGCATTTCTGGCCGGTTTTCCCGTTTACCGCAGCTACATCGAAGGCGGAGAAGCCTCCGCTGGCGACATGGCCGTCATCGAAACCGCCGCTTCGGAAGCGCGCACGAGGCTGGATAGTAGTGAGCAGCGCCTATTGAAGGTGATGGTCGATCGGCTGACCGCTGTTAAACAGCGTGACCCGGATATCCTTTCCGCTGCAGAGGACCCCGTCCGCATCAAGGTCATACGGCGTTTCGAGCAATTGACACCGCCTTTGGCGGCCAAGTCTCTGGAAGACACGGTTTTTTACCGCTACGGGCCGCTTTTGTCTCGTAACGAGGTGGGTTCCGACCCTTCATTTTTGACACTGAAAGTCGAGGAGTTCCACTCAAACAACACGCATCGCATTAAACGGCACCCGGCTTCGCTGCTGGCGACCGCCAGCCACGATCACAAGCGTGGTGAAGACATGCGCGCCAGGCTGGCTGTTTTGAGCGAACGTGTGGATGCCTGGCGGCAAGCCTGTTCCGAATGGGAAACCTGGCAACGAACCGAGTGCGGCCGGCCTATGCCGCAGGCCGAAATCTACATGTTGTGGCAGACTCTTGTCGGTGCCTGGCCGTTAGACTTGGACATCCGCAATGCTGCTGCAGTGGCAGGTTTTGGGAAGCGTATCGCGCAATGGCAACTGAAGGCCCTGCGCGAGGCAAAGAGCAGTTCAAGCTGGCTCGAACCCAATCTGGAGCATGAGCGGGACAGCGCCACGTATCTCTACAAGTTGCTCGGCTGGCCTACGGAGGCGGCCAGGCGGTTGGCTGAAGCTGCGGACGCCGTCGCCGAGCGGGATGCTGTCGGCGAACATGTCCCTCAGTCGGGCTTGCTGAAATCGTTTCACGAGTTCGTACAAAGCATTGCGCCCGCCGGCGCCGTCAACGGTTTTGCTCAGCTCGTGCTGCGATTGACTGCGCCGGGGGTGCCGGACCTGTATCAGGGAACGGAATGGTGGGATTTCAGTCTGGTTGACCCGGACAACCGTCGCCCCGTCGACTATACGGCGCGTCAGAGAGCGCTTGAATCGATCGGCCCCGAGAAAAACTTGGCTTCCTTATTGCCTCATTGGCGCGACGGCCGGATCAAACAGGCAATGTTGTGCCGTCTGCTCGAACTGAAGGCGGCATTGCCGGATGTCTTCAATGGCGGCGCGTACGACCCCCTGGAAGTTGCAGGGGTTCGTCGCGACCGGCTCATGGCTTTCGCGCGCCGGCACAATGGCCGGCAAGTGATTGTGGTGGCGCCCCGCTTGTGTGCGGACGCCGTGTCGCGGGCGGCGGACGCTCGTCCCGTTATCGATATGACTTGTTGGAAAGACACCGGTATCATGGTAGCTGCCCATCGTGGCGGAGGCTTCAAGGATGTTTTCTCGGGCCGGTTTTTTCACCCTTCTGACGGCGCTGCGCTAAAAGCCGAGCATCTGTTTGCCGATCTGCCGTGTGCCGTCCTGACGGCGGCCTGAGTACGTTACAACCACCAAGAATGATAGGATACGTTTCATGGCTCAATTTTTCGTGGTCCATCCGCAAAACCCCCAATCACGTCTACTGAAACAGGCCGGCCAGTTGCTGGCCGACGGCGGCTTGGTGGCCGTTCCCACCGATTCCAGCTACGCGGTGGTAGCCCGTCTCGATGACAAAAGCGCCGCCGACGCCCTGCGCCGCCTGCGCGGGCTGGACGAACGCCATCACCTTACGCTCTTGTGCCGCGATCTGGCCGAAATAGGGCATTTCGCGCGCGTCGACAACAGGCAATACCGCTTTCTCAAGCTGGCCACGCCCGGGCCCTGGACATTCATCCTTGAAGCCACGCGTGAAGTTCCCCGGCGAGTTTCCCACCCATCGCGCAAGACCATAGGCATTCGCGTTCCCGACCATAAAGTTACGCTCGATCTGCTTGAGGCCGCCGCCTCACCCCTGATCTCCACTACGCTTATCCCCGAGGCGGAAGAAGACCCGCTCAACGACGCTCAACAGATTTTCGACCGCTACAGCAATGAGTTGGCTGCAGTCATAGATGGCGGCGCCTGCCCCCTGACACCCACCACCGTGATCGACCTTAGCGGAAACGACCCTGTGGTCGTGCGTCGCGGCGGCGGGAATCCAGCAGACTTGGGGCTCGACTGACGAACTTTCCTTCAGCCGTACAATCCAATAGTTACTTCATCTCATTTCTTCGCCGGCCATCCGGCTGGGCGCACTTTTTCCCTCATATGGATTCACTGATTCAAACCATCGCGGTCTACGCGCTGCCCGTGCTGTTCGGCATCACCCTGCACGAGGCGGCCCATGGTTATGTCGCCCGCATGTTCGGCGACCCCACGGCGTATGAAGCGGGGCGCATCAGCCTGAATCCCATCAGGCACGTCGACCCTATCGGCACCATTGCCGTCCCATTGTTCTTGTTGTTCAGTACCAAGCTGATGGGCGGGGCGGGTCTGCTGTTTGGCTGGGCCAAGCCTGTGCCCGTCGACTGGGGACGGCTGCGCAATCCCAAGCGCGACATGCTGTGGGTCGCCTTGGCCGGGCCGGCGTCCAATCTCGTCATGGCCGTGCTGTGGGCGATCTCCTTACGCTTGCTTATCGGTAATGGCGCATCGCCTAACGACTTCTGGGTGCTGATGGCATTTGCCGGTATTCAGATCAATCTGATATTGATGGCCCTGAATCTGTTTCCTCTGCCTCCCCTGGACGGCGGGCGTATCGTCTTTAGCCTGCTGCCATCGCATCTGGCCTGGAAGTACGCGAAACTTGAGCCTTACGGACTCGTCATTCTTATAGTTTTGATGCTGACCGGCGTGCTCTGGATGCTTCTAAGGCCCTTGCTGGCGTTCGGACAGACCATCGTCACCTGGTTCTTGTAAAAAACCTGTCAGGGGGGCAAAATGCCGGGGCGGTTTATCCGGTAAACTTGCACGTTATAGTTTATTAAGGCAGTTCGCGCCCACGGGTCTTCCCGGAGCTTTCTCATCATGGCCAGCACAGACAACGCTACACCCACGTTTCAGGGCAGTTTGGTCGCCCTCATCACTCCCATGCACCCAGACGGCAGTCTGGATTTTGCCGCTTATCGAAAGCTGATCGATTGGCATGTGAAAGAGGGCACGGACGGATTTGTGGTGGTCGGGACTACCGGCGAGTCGCCCACGGTCAGCATGGAAGAGCACGCCGAACTTATTCGCGTTGCTGTCGAACACTTGGCGGGTCGGGCGCCTGTCATCGCCGGCATCGGCGGCAACTCCACCGACGAGGCGATCGAGCTTTCGCAATACGCCAAGAATGTGGGGGCGCAAGCCGGGCTGTCGGTTGTGCCGTACTACAACAAGCCTACCCAAGAGGGCCTGTATCAGCATTTCAAGACTTCCGCCGAGGCGGTCGACCTGCCGGTTGTCCTATACAACGTGCCGGGGCGAACCGTTGCCAATCTGGCCAACGAAACCATACTGCGTCTGGCCCAGGTGCCCGGCATCATCGGCCTTAAAGACGCTACCGGCGATATCGGGCGTTTGGGCAACCTGATGTATCACAAGCCCGAGTCGTTTCAGGTTTTCAGTGGTGATGACCCCACCGCCGCCGCCCTCATCCTGCTGGGCGGGCGTGGCAATATTTCAGTCACGGCCAACGTGGCGCCGAGGCTGATGCACGAGTTGTGTGCGGCTGCCCTGTCTGGAGATGTCCGGCGCGTGCGCGAGCTTAATGGTCGCCTGTCCGAACTGAACAAAATGCTATTTGTAGAATCCAACCCGATTCCCGTCAAGTGGGCAGTTGCCGAAATGGGGCTGTCCGCGCTGGGCTATCGCTTACCTTTAACCCCCCTGGACGAGCGTTATCATGAACTGGTGCGCAGCTCGTTGAAAAACGTGGGCTTAATCTAAAATGTCAATTATGCATAGAAATAAACGCTATGCCGCCTTGGTCGCCGGCCTGGGGCTGGTCGTGCTGTCGGGTTGCTCAACCTGGAATCAGCTTACAGGGAAAGAAGAGTCGGTCGATTACCGCAGTACTGCGCCCAGCGCCGGAAACCCGCTAAGTATTCCACCCGATCTTACCCAAGCCGGAAGCAACGCTCATTATCGGGCGCCCGAAGGCACCACCACCTTCAGCCAGTACGCGCAAAACGTCGAGCAACAGCAAGCCGCCGGCGCCTCAAGCAATGTCCTGCCGACAAGCGATCAGGTTCGCGTCGTGCGAGATGGCAATCTGCGCTGGCTTGTCGTCGACCAAGCCGCCGAAGACGTCTACCCGAAGGTTCTTGATTTCTGGGGTGAGCAGGGCTTCACTATTTATTCCCAAAACCCCCGCGCGGGTTTAATCGAAACCGATTGGGCCGAGAATCGCGCCAAGGTTCCCGAAGGCTGGATCAAAAGCGCTCTGGGCAGCATTCTTGATTCGGTCTTCGACAGCGGCGAACGCGAACGCTTCCGCTCGCGGCTCGAGCGTGTCAACGGCCGAACCGAAATCTATATCAGCCACGACCAGATGGTCGAGACTCCTACCGCCGACAATACCGGGTTCAGGTGGATCGAAGGCAAGGAAGACCCCGGCCTGAACGCGGCCATGCTGGCGCGGCTCATGGTGTTCCTGGGTACTGATATTGAGCGCGCACAGGCGATGGTCACACAGGCCGAAGCCGACCCCAATCGCGTTCAGGTTCAGCGTCCCGCCGAAGACCAGGCGTCGCTGCTTCTTAACGAGCCGTTCGACCGTGCATGGCGCCGCGTCGGCGTAGCCATCGATAGCGCGGGCTTTTCGGTTGATGACCGTGATCGCTCCGCCGGTGATTATTTCGTTCGCTACCTTGATACCGACACCGGACGCAAGATCGAACAGCCCAACTTCTTCGGGCGCCTGTTTGGCAGCAAAGGCACGGCCGAAGCTCAAGTCTATCGAATTCACGTGGCCGACCAGGGCGGCAGTTCGGTGGTCAGCGTGCTTGATCAAGCCGGGCAGGTTGATCAGTCGGATACCGCCAAGCGCATCGTCAACGTGCTGGCCAGCAATATGTAGATTGCGCTCCGGCACGGCAAAACGGCGCCCTCGGGCGCCGTTTTGCCGTCATAGGGTCAGGCCAGGCTTCGGCGATTCCATGGCATTTTCATCAACAGCCTTGCCAGGCCGCAAAAGCCCGATGCTCCGGCAAACACCAGGCCCGCGCCCACGAACCCGGAAAGCGCCAGCCACCAAGGCGAAAGCGCGATGCCAAGCACGGTGCCCAGCACAATCATTGATCCGGCGGCGATTTGCACCTGCCGCTGTAGCTCCAGCGGTTGGGCCGTGTCGATACTTACGGGCAGGCCCGCTTTCTTCCAGGCGTCCAAGCCGCCCTCCATGACATAGGTTTCGCACTGGGTGCAGGCTTGGAGTGTTTTTGCGCTTAATTGCGTGCGGTTTCCCGAGCTGCAATGAAATATGACGGCGCTGGCGTTTTTCAGGGCGTCGTGGCCTTTCGCCAGTTGCTCCATCGGCAGGTTCAGAGCTTGAGCAATATGTTCGCGAGCGTGCTCGTCGGCCGAACGGATATCCACCAGCAGGGCGCCTTCGGAGATGTGCCGGCGGGCGGCTTCGGGGGTAAGGGATTTCAGGGTCATCGGTCGGGCTCCAGGCGTGGGTCAGGGACAGTAGATTTCCTTGAGCGTGGCGACGAGTTTGGCGACATCGGGGTTATCGATGCGGTAGTGCAGGGTTTGCGCTTCGCGCCGGTACGTCACCAGGCCCTCTTCACGCATCTTGGCAAGATGCTGCGAAAGTGCCGATTGACTCAGATCGACGTATTCCTGCAGGGCTCCGACGGACATCTCTTCGTACTCTATCAACAGACATAAAAGCAGAAGCCGGTGGGGATTGCCGACGGCGCGCAGCATGGTAGCCGCCTTGGCGGCTCCTTCTTGCAGGAACAGGAGATCTTTATCGTTCATGGCAATGTACGAATTGTATATTAGTTTTTTCTAAATTAGAATATACTAATTGAAAGTGGATGTAGTCTTCGAGCACGGACAGGATAGCGAATGCCAAGCGGCCGTGCATCCCGCCACAACGAAAAACTCAGCGCGAGCCTCGGCACGTGCATTGAAGGGAGCCGACTCCATGGCCAAGAAAGACTCTTTTGATTGTATCTATGCGCACGACGAGGCGCCGAATTCCGAACAGCGCAGGTTGTTCCTGATGGCGGGTGTTGCCGGGGCGCTGGCCGCCGCGATACCGCCAGTGGCCGATGCTGCCGAAAAGGCAAAGACTTCCGCTCGAATCGTCATTGCAGGGGCGGGCGCGGCCGGCCTGACAGTGGCATCGAGGCTGGCCGCGACCCTGGACGGAGCGAACATCGTCCTGATTGACAAGCGCAAAGAGCATTTCTATCAGCCTGGCTTCACGCTGGTCGGCGCCGGCGTAAAGCCCAAGGATTACGTGGTCTCGGATACGGCAAGTTATGTTCCCGCCGGCGTGCGATGGGTGAACGAACGCGTCGCCGAGCTCGATCCCGACGGCAACAAGGTCGTGACCGACAGCGGGGCCTCGTATCCCTATGATTTTCTGGTGGTCGCTACCGGATTGCAATTGGAGTACGGCCTGATCGAAGGCATGGAAACCGCCTTGATCGGCAAGAACGGCGTTGCCAGCATCTATCAGGGACCGGAGGCCGCCGCCGCAAGCTGGCAGGCTCTGTCCGCTTTTGCGGACCAGGGGGGAACAGGCATTTTTCTGCGTCCGTCCACCGAGATGAAGTGTGCGGGCGCACCCCTTAAATATACTTTTCTTGCCGAAGACCATCTTGCGCGGCGAGGAAGGCGCGACAGGTCGCGCATCGTCTACAACGCGCATAACAAAGAACTGTTCAGCGTGCCCATTGTGTCCGAGAAAGTACGCATGCTGTTCCAGCAGCGAGGCGTCGAGGTCAATTACGAGAGGGTGCTCCGGGCTATTGATCCGGGCAGGCGCATCGCCCTGTTCAGCACCCCCCGGGGCACCGAAGAGCAAGGCTACGATTTCATCCACGTGATTCCGCCGATGCGCGCGCCCGAAGCGGTTCGGAACAGCCCCTTGCCATGGCGGACAGGGCCGTGGGGAGCCGAGGGATGGATGGAGGTAGACAGGGGAACCTTGCGCCACGTGCGTTACCCCAATGTGTTCGGCGTGGGAGACATTGCGGGCGTGCCCAAGGGCAAGACCGCCGCGAGCGTGAAGTGGCAGGCGCCGGTGGTGGTCGACCACATCGTCGCCGAGATCGCCGGCAAGGTATCCGAAGCCCTCTATACCGGCTACACATCGTGCCCATTGATCACACGCCTGGGCAGGGCCATGCTGGTGGAGTTCGATTATCAGAACAATCTCGTTCCGTCGTTTCCGGGAGTCGTTGCGCCCCTGGAGGAGTTATGGATCAGTTGGGTGATGAAGACGATGGCGCTCAAGCCAACATATCTCAGCATGTTGCGTGGCAAGGCATAAGGAGGCGGTACCATGAAAGAACTCGATCTCTTCGTATTGTTGGCGGTGTTCCACGAAATGCTCGGAGCGCTATTGTGGGTGCTTCTGTTTGCCGCGGTCTTCAGCATCGCGGCATTGGCGGTTCTGTTGTTGCGCGAGCGCCGCATCGACGCGCGCCGGCTCTTGCGTTCGCAGGCAATAGGGCTGCTTGGCGGCGCCGGCGCGCTGGTCCTCATGGTTCGTGTTTCGTCCTCGGGCTTCATGGATGTGGGCGGGCCGATCGATTGGCTTCTTATCGCCCTGGTGTTCGGGATTGGGCTGATTGGCGTCACGGTTGCCTTCTACACACTTGGCGGGTGGTGGGCGCTTCTGCGCCATACGGCAAAGTAAAAAACTCGTGCCGCCACACGGCCCTTGCAGCCTGGCCTGAAGCCCCGGCCTAGTCTGTAGAAGGGCGGGCAAGGCCCGACGCATGGTAGCTTTTGATTTGCCACTGCCCCGTTGTTTTCTGGGCGGTGATCGATAGGCAGACGGGCCGCAGACGCCGGTCGGCCTCGATGAACGTGATCTTTGCGTGGCCCGAGACGACGTCGGGCGTCAACGAGATGGCTTCGATATCTTCGATAAGGGCGCTGGTGCCCGACGGTACGTTTCGATAATACTCGAGCACGGCGTCGCGCCCAGAAAGCAGGGTAGGCGCCAGCCCCTGGAACAGCACGTCGGGGGCGAACAGGGCGGCGATCGCCTCGGCATCGTGGTTGTCGAACGCGGCTTGCCACAACCCCAGCAGGGCGCGCAGCGCGTCGTTTCCAGGGTCAGGCCTGGACGATGGCGGGGTCTCGCTTGATGGAGGATTGGAATCGTGGTTCATGCCCGGAAGACTCAAGATGGTTGATATGCATACCATACCAGCTAAGGTCCGGTCCGAGCGCGGCCACCTCGCCAATTACCAGCAAAGATGGAGCCTGGAAGCCGTGGTAAGCCGCCAGCCCCGCCAGTTCGCACAGCCGGCCGGTAAGTACCCGTTGCTTGGTCCGGGTGCCGTTCTCTATCAATGCGAAGGGCGTGCCGGCCGTTCGCCCGTGCTTCAGTAGCTGCGCCTCCAGCCACTGTATCTGGCTGACGCCCATGTAGAAGACCAGTGTCTGGTTGGGTCGGGCCAGCGAGGGCCAGTCCAGGACGCCTTCCTTGCTGCTGTGCGCGGTGATGAAACGCACCGATTGAGCGTGGTCGCGATGCGTCAGCGGGATGCCGGCGTATGCGGTGCAGGCAAGCCCGGCTGTCAGCCCGGGTACCACTTGATAAGGAATGCCCTGTTGGGCCAGGTACTCAAGCTCT
The DNA here is from genome assembly GCF_044464525.1 of Pusillimonas sp. Classification (NCBI taxonomy): domain Bacteria; kingdom Pseudomonadati; phylum Pseudomonadota; class Betaproteobacteria; order Burkholderiales; family Alcaligenaceae; genus Pusillimonas; species Pusillimonas sp. Next base: position 19,969 of record NZ_JBIQLE010000004.1, on the reverse strand, counting down.
TCGCCGCCGCGCCCAAACACGAAAGCGTCGCCGCCCTTCAGGCGCACAACCCGTTCGCCCGCCCGGGCGTGCCGGACCATCAGGGCGTGGATGCGCGCCTGCGTGGCGTGGTGGTCTTCACCCGGCGTCTTGCCCACGAAAATGCGCTCGGCGTCCCGCCGGGCCAGATCGAGCACTTCATCGCTGACCAGCCGATCATACAGAATGACGTCCGCCTCGTTGAGCGCGCGCAGGCCTTTCAGTGTGAGCAGGCCGGGATCGCCCGGCCCGGCTCCAACCAGCAATACTTCGCCGACCGGAGCTTGTTCGGGGGTGGACAGCTCGTGCAGCAAGGCCTTCTCCGCCGCTTCGGGCTGTTGCGCCCGCAGGGCCGAGGCAACCGGGCCGTCCAGCAGCCAATCGTAGAATTGCCGGCGACGCTGCAGGCCGGGCCGCAGGGTTCGTATCGCGCCGCGATGCCTGGCCGCCAGGCCGGCCAGTGCGCCCAGAGAGTGGTCGAACATCGATTCGATGCGCTCGCGCAAGCGTCGCGCCAGCACGGGCGCCGCGCCGGAGGACGAGATGGCGATGGTTAGGGGCGAGCGGTCGACAATGGACGGCACCTGGAAGGAAGACAGTTCCGGGTCATCCACGACATTGATGAAAAGCCGGGCCTGCTCCGCCAGTTGGGCGATGCGGCGATTGAGGGCGCGGTCGTCGGTTGCCGCCACGGCGAGCCAGGCTTCGTCAAGCCATTCGGGCTGGAATTTTTGCTGCCGGACGGTGATGCGCGATGCTTTGGCTAGCGCCAGAAGGCCGGGCGTGAACGACGGGGCGCCCGCCAGCACATCCGCGCCCGCCGCCAGCAGGCTGCGTATCTTGCGCTCGGCGACAACGCCGCCGCCCACGACCAGCACGAGGCGGCCCTTAAGGTCGGTGAAAATGGGAAACAGCTTCATGTTCGGCTTCCTGTGTTCAGGCGGTCTCGAGCACGATGGGGATCAGGCGCTGCTCAGGAGCCGGCACGACCTGGGTGCGAATGAGAAAATCGCCGAAATGCTCATCCGGCAGGCGGTTTGCGGCATAGGCGGAAAACAGCTCGTCCAGCGCTGCCAGAATCTCGGGCTCGGTGATGTTCTCGCGATGTAGCGTATTGATTCGCTGGCCCGTGAAGTCGGCGGCCAAGCGAAGATCGTAGCGGCCCGGCGCGCGCCCCACCAGGGCTATCTCGCCCAGATAGGGGCGTGAACAGCCGTTGGGGCAACCCGAAAGGCGCAACAGTATGGGCGCGTCGGCCAGCCCGTGACGCTCGAGCAGGGCTTCGAGCTTGGGCAGCAACACCGGCGCATAGCGTTCGCTTTCAGCCATTGCCAGGGCGCAGGTTGGCAGCGCCACACAGGCGATGCTGTGGCGGCGGATGCCGCTTTGGCTCGCATAGCCGTCCAGTCCGTACCGGCCCGCCAGCTCGTCCAAGCGGGCCTTGTCTTGTTCGTCGACATTGGCGATGACCAGGTTCTGGTTGCAGGTAAGGTGGAACTCGCCGGTATGGACGCGTGCGATTTCCCGCATGCCTGTCAGAAGCTGCAAGCCGTTCTCATCCCACAGGCGGCCGGCTTCGACGTAGAGGCCCAGATGCCACTTGCCGTCGGCGCCTTGCAGCCAGCCATAGTGGTCGCCGTTGTTGTCGAAATGGTACTGGCGCACGGGTTCCAGTTCGAAGCCGATGCGTTTTTCCAGCTCGGCCTTGAACCACTCCAGGCCAAGATGGTCGAGCGTGTATTTCAGGCGGGCGTGCTGGCGTTCAGAACGATTGCCGTGGTCGCGCTGCATGGTGACAACGCCTTCGGCCGTTTCGATCAGCCGCTCGGGCGTGACGAAACCTATGACGCTGCCCAGGCGCGGATAGGTGGTGGGGTCGCCGTGGGTTGCGCCCATGCCACCGCCGATCGCTACGTTGAAACCCTGTAGCTTGCCGTTCTCGATGATGGCGATCAGGCCTAGATCCTGGGCGAAGACGTCGATGTCGTTCAGGGGCGGGATGGTGACGCCCATCTTGAACTTGCGCGGCAGGTAGGTGGGGCCGTAGATGGGCTCTTCCTGGGGTTGCCCGACGATTCTCTCGCCGTCCAGCCAGATTTCGTGATAGGCGCCGGTGCGGGGCAGAAAGTGATCGGAAAGCTTTTGCGCCCATTCGTGCACGAGGCGATGCTGGCTGGAAAGATGCGGGTTGACCGCGCCCACCACCTGCCGGTTTACATCGCCGCAGGCGGCCAGTGTGGTGGCCATGGCCTTGTTGAGCGCCTGCATGGTGGCCTTGAGGTCGCGCTTGACAACGCCGTGCCATTGAAAAGTCTGCCGCGTGGTGATGCGCAGGCCGCGCGTCGCCCAGGTGGTGGCGATGCGATCGAGCTCCAGCCATTGCTGTGGCGTGACCACGCCGCCCGGCAGGCGCGCACGGATCATGAACGAATGGGCCGGCTCAAGCTTGCGCTTGCGGCGCTCGTCGCGAATGTCGCGGTCATCTTGCTGGTAGCTGCCGTGAAATTTCAGCAGCTTGTTGTCGTCGTCGCTGATGGCGCCGGTAATCGGGTCGTTCAAGCCTTCTTCTATCGTGCCGCGCAGGTAGCGGCTGTCTATCTTGATCTGTTCCAGGTGGGAAATCGAGGTGGTCATGCTGATCCTGTTGCTTAATATACGTCGCGGGCGTAGCGGCCTTGGGCGGCCAGCTCGTCGAGCCAATGCTTGGCCTGTGCGGGGTCCAGCCCGCCTTCTTGGTGGGCAATGCGCTGCAAGGCCTGGTGCACGTCTTTGGCCATGCGATTGGCGTCGCCGCACACATAGACATGTGCGCCGCCCTGTATCCAGGCGTAGAGCTCGGCGGCTTGCTCCAGCAGGCGGTCTTGTACGTATATCTTCTGCTCTTGATCACGTGAGAAGGCCAGGTCAAGGCGATGTAGCTGGCCGTCGCGCAGCGCCGCCTGCCATTCCGTTTGATAGAGGAAGTCGGAACTGAAGTGCGGGTTGCCGAAGAACAGCCAATTGCGGCCGTTGCCGCCCTGGGCGGCGCGTTCTTGCACGAAGGCGCGGAAGGGCGCCACCCCGGTGCCGGGGCCGATCATGATCACGTCGCGCGAGGTGTCGACCGGCAGGCGAAAGCGGGTGTTCTCTTCAATGAAGATACGCACGCGCTCTCCTTCGGCGAGCCGGCTCAGGTAGCCCGAGGCCGCGCCGCAGCGGGCCTGCCCTTCGAATTCATATTCGACATTGGCGACGGTAAGATGCACTTCCTCGTCGACGCTGGATTGGCTCGACGCGATGGAGTACAGGCGGGGCGCCAGCGGCCGCAGCGCCTGGACGAATGTTTCGGCGGTCCATGTGGCGGGGTGCTTGCGCAGCACGTCGGCCAATTGCCGGCTGGAGACCAGCTCGCGGAAGGCGTCCGGCTGGTCGGGTTGCAGCACCGTGGCCAGCTCTTTGCTTTGCGACTTTTCGGCAAGGGCCTGCAGGAAGGGGCGGGTCAGTTGCGTCAGCTCGCGATGGGAAGCCAGCCAGTCTTTGAGCGGACGCTCGACGTCGGATATGTTGACGGCTTGATCGCCGTCCAGTTCCACCAGTTCCAGCACCTCGGCCACCAGAGCTTCGGACTGCACCGGCCATACGCCCAGCGCGTCGCCGGGCTGGTAGCTGAGCTGGCTGTCTTCCAGCGATAGCTCAAGATGGCGCACGTCTTTGTCGCTGTCGGCTGCGGTGATGGGCTGGTTCAGCAACAGCTCTGCTTCGAACGGCGCTTCGCGCGTATAGCGGCTGGCCTTGGGATGCAGGGGCGTGACGCTGGCGCTGGGTGGCGGCTGGTCGGCCTGCTTCAGAACGACTTGCGCCTGCTCGAACGCCTTCTGGGCCCAGGGCTTGGCGACCGTGTCGATGTCAAGGTCAGCCAGGCCTACGTCGTGTACGCGTGTTGCGCCCAGCTCGGCCAGCCTGTCGTCGATCTGGCGCGCGATGCCGCAGAACGAAGGGTAGCTAGAGTCGCCCAGGCCCAGTACAGCGTAGTTGAGCGAGGGCAGCTTGGGCGCGCGCCGGCCTGCCAGGAACTCGACGAAACCGATGGCGTCGTCGGGCGGTTCGCCGTCGCCTTGCGTGCTGATTACGATATACAGCAGTTGTTCGTCCTTGAGCTCGCGGGTGGTGTAGCGGTCGGCCCGTACCAGCCTTGCAGGCAGGCCTGCCGAGCGCACCTGCTCGAACAGTGTTTCGGCGGCGCGCTTGGCGTTGCCGGTCTGGCTGCCGTAAAGAATGGTCAGGGGCCGAGGCGCTGCGGCGGGCGTGGCTGCCAAGGCGGCGATCTTCTGGGCCGGATGCGCAGCGGGAGCCTGGCGAGCCAGGCCGGCGAAGTAGCCTGAAAGCCAGCTCAGTGACTGGGTGTCCAGGTCTTCGGAGAGCTGCTTGAGCAGGACGTGTTTTGATTCGGGTAGATGTGACAATGCCAACATGACAGACTTCATGAATGAATGAACATCCATTCTATGAAGCCGCGCACGTTAAGCGAACGACAACATTCTTATTACTTTATGCGCTTTTCGTAGTTGTGGCTTTGGCTGCCCGGTAATTAAGAAAGCCAGGCCTCGCGCGCAAGCCGGTGCATGCGGCGCCTGGCGCGTTCAATGAATCATCAAGTATTTGCCGGCAGGTAATGCATCCATCCCTGGGCCAGCCAATCGTCAAGCATGGAGATTTCGCGTGATGTCAGCGACCGCGCATGACGTCCCGCGCAGTCGAGCTGCCTGTCGTTGGCCAGTGCGCGCAGGCCGGCGCTTGGCGGCAGGTCGGCCAACTCGCCGTTGATGTAGAGCTCTTTGCCTCGATACATTATTCGCGTGCATCGGTCGGCCGCCAGAATGCCGGTGGATGGCCAGCCGTCCGCCAGCCCTGTGTCTTCGGCCGTGGACTCAAACCAGGCCGCCGGCGAAGGCTCGGTCAGCCATTGGCCTAGAAAGCGGGACGCAAGCCCTTCATCAAGCACTATCCGCCTGGCCGCATCAAGCGCGGTCTGCACCAGGTGGTCGGGCAGATGGGCTGGGTTTCGCGTTGCCGCCGCGCCCCGGTCGCGGTAGCGCGCGCCAAGTTTGGGGCCGGGCCCCGGGCGGGCGCCGTAAAGGCCAGGGTCTTCACCAACGCGGGCCATAAGCTGATCCGCGGCGGCTTCCAGCACGCCCCGCGCCAGCCCGGCCAGGGTCGGCGCGCGAAAGCCGATCGAAATCGTCATGCAGTCGCCTTGGGCGATGCCGTCATGGGCCACCTGCGGCGGCAGGTAAAGCATGTCCCCCGGTTCAAGCACATATTCGTGCTCGGCTTCAAAATTGCGCAAGATCTTGAGCGGCAGGCCTTCTTGCAGGGTAAGATCTTTTTGTGTACTAATGCGCCAGCGACGCCGGCCATGCGCCTGAAGCAGGAACACGTCATAGCTATCGAAATGCGGCCCCACTCCGCCGCCGTCTGAGGCTACGCTGATCATGGCATCATCCAGGCGGGCATCGGAGATGAAACGGAAGCGGTGCAGCAGTTCGGCCATGTCGTCGTCGTGCGCATCGGTGTTCTGGGCCAGTACCGTCCAGCCCGGCCGGCGCATGGCCGGCAGGCGCGCAAAGGGGCCGGACTTCATTTTCCACTGCTGGTCTTCTTGCCAGATCAGGCGCGATTCCACTTCTTCCCGGCGCACGAGTGCACGTATATCGGAGATAGAAAGGGGCGGCTGGAATCCAGGCATGGCTTGCCGCACCAGTAATGGCTTGCGCTGCCAGTGCTTCTTCATGAAAGCCTGAGGGCTGAGGCCGCCGAGCAAAGTTAGTGGAGTGTCCGGATTCATAGGTGGTCGGCTCGTAGCCGGTACAGTGCATCAAGCGCTTCGCGCGGGGTCATCTGGTCAGGGTCCAAAGCAGCCAGCGCCTCGGCGAAGGCGTGAGCGCTTTGCGCTTCTGCCGTGGCATCGGGGTGGTCGTTTCCTTTCGACATGGCCAGGCTCTCGTCCGAGATCCAATGAGAGTCGTGGTCTTCATTTGGGGCATCCACGGAGACGCTGGATGCCGCCTCGACAAAGAGGTCGAGTTGCGGCGTGGGCGCGCCCAGCGCTTCCAGGCGCGACAGCTCGCGGCCCGCATGGCGGATGACCGCCGGGGGGATTCCCGCGCGTTGAGCCACTTGTATGCCGTAGCTGCGGCTGGCTGGCCCTGGCCTGACCTCGTGCAGGAACACGATGCCTGAGGCCGAATCCGCCGCCGCCAAATGAACGTTTGCCGCGGTGAGCGATTCAGCCGGTAGGCGGGTCATTTCGAAATAATGGGTGGCGAACAGTGTCAGTGCCTGATTGTGATTCAACAGTCGGTGCGCGATGGCCCAGGCCAGGGCCAGGCCGTCGTAGGTCGATGTGCCGCGTCCGATTTCGTCTAGCAGCACCAGGCTTTGCGGCGTGCTGGCAGCAAGGATGGCCGCTGCTTCGGTCATCTCCACCATGAAAGTCGAGCGGCCGCCGGCCAGGTCATCCGCCGCGCCGATGCGTGTGAAAATGCGATCGATTTGTCCGACGCGGGCGCTGCGTGCGGGAACGAAGCTGCCTACGCGGGCCAGCAGGGCGATCAGCGCGACCTGCCGCATATAGGTTGATTTACCACCCATATTGGGTCCGGTGATAAGCAGCATGCGCCGGTCGGCATGGAGTTCGCAATCGTTGGGCGTGAAGCGTTCAATAGTGCGTTCCACCACAGGATGGCGACCAGCTTCGATAATGACCTCGGATGCCGCTGTCAGTTGTGGCGATACCCAGTCGTTGTCGCGTGCGTGTTCCGCCAGCGCCGCCAGAGCGTCTATTTCGGCCAGCGCCGATGCGCAAGACGAAAGCCGCGCCGCGTGGGGGGCCAACAGATCAAGCACTTGCTCGAACAGCCATTTCTCGCGCGACAGGCTCCGGTCTTTGGCCGACAGGATCTTGTCTTCCCAGGTTTTGAGTTCGGGCGTAATGAAGCGCTCGGCGTTCTTCAATGTTTGGCGGCGACGGTAATCGGCGGGTACTTTGTCTGCCTGGCCCCGCGTGACCTCGATGAAGAAGCCGTGCACGCGGTTGTATTCGACGCGCAGGTTGGAGATGCCTGTGCGCTCTCGCTCGCGGGCCTCGAGCTCGACCAGGAACTCGCCGCTGTCGCTGGCAAGGCGGCGCAGTTCATCCAGCTCGGCATCGTATCCAGCGGCGATGACGCCGCCGTCCCGCACCATCAGTGCAGGCTCGGCGTCGATGGCGTCGCACAGCAACTTGGCCAATTCATCGTGCAGATCGGTGCGCCGCAGGAATTCATCCAATTCGGGCGTGGCGTTGAACGCCGTGCCGATATGCTCTCGCAAGAAAGGCAGCAGCGCCAGGGCGTCGCGCAGGCTGGCCAGCTCGCGCGGGCGCACCGAGCGCAGGGCGATGCGGGTGGAGATGCGCTCGATGTCGGGATAGCGGTGGAGCGTGTCCTGTAATGTTTCCAGGCCGGCCGTTGCATCCAGGCTGTCGCTGTCTCGTCCCGCCAGAAAGGCCTCGATCACCCGCAGGCGAGCCTGTGCCGGCTCGTTGTCTCGCAATGGATGGTGCAGCCAGCGGCGCAGCAGCCGGCTGCCCATCGGTGTACGGCAATGATCCAGGGTCGAGAACAGCGAAGGCCCATCGTCGCTGCCCAGCGCTTGGCTCAGCTCGAGGTTCTTGCGAGTGACCGGATCCAGCACCACGTAGGCCCCCGGCCTTTCGACGCGGATGGATTGGATGTGGCTAAGAGATTGGGACTGTGTCTGGCTGACATAGTGCAACAATGCCCCGGCTGCGCAAATCGCCGCCGGCATGTCGCCCAGATCGAAGCTGGAAAGCGAATCGACCGCAAAATGCGTTTGCAGCACGTGGCGCGCGTTGTCGGCTTCGAAGTGCCAGTCAGGCATCGTGCTGACCGCAACTGGCCCGTCGAGGCGCATGCGCTTGCTCTCGGCACACAGCAGCTCCGCTGGCGCGATCCGATGCAATTCGGATTCCAGCATATCCGGCGCGCACTCTGTAACGCAAAAGTCGCCATTGGCCAGGTTCATCCAGGCGATGCCGCTGCATTCGACTCGATTGATGCGCGCTGTCCAGAGGGCGGCGATCTGCCTGTCGGCCTTGGCGGGCAGCAGCGCATCGTCGGTAAGCGTGCCGGGCGTGACGATGCGCACGATCTTGCGTTCGACCGGGCCCTTGCTGGTGGCCGGATCGCCGATCTGCTCGCAGATAGCCACCGATTCGCCCAAGGCGACCAGCCGCGCCAGATAGCCTTCCATCGCATGAAAGGGCACCCCCGCCATGGGGATGGGCGCGCCATTGGAAGTGCCGCGTTTGGTCAGCGTCAGATTAAGCAAGCGCGCCGCCCGCTCGGCATCTTCATAGAACAACTCATAAAAGTCGCCCATGCGATAGAGCAACAGATGTGCGCCGGCCTCTTTTTTTAGGGTGAGGTACTGGCGCATCATGGGCGTGTGGGCGCTTATATCCTGTTTTTCCATTAAAAATTCAATAAATTATGTCGTGTCAGGGAGCAGGCCGGGGCTATTCGGGGCAAACCCGATATCGCTGTTTTCAAGCGTGAAAGGCATGCTACCGAAGAACAGACATTGTAATGAGTCTGCCTGCCGTCGCGCGATGATGGCATACGCAAGCGCCGACGCCTGAGCCTTCGGAAACTACGCGGGGCATTTCCGTCGCCTTTCGCGCCTCCGGCCTCGACGCTTTGGGTAGCCTAGCACCACGCTATGCGTATCTCTTAGCCACCCCTACCCGACGAGGCTTCCATGACACTTCTTGCCAATATCAACAAACTGAAGAATAGCGTTCTGCAGGCCAGCAATTTGAACGAGGCGTGGAACCAGTTCTTCGACCTCACCATGCACCCTTCCTTCATGAAGGCTTCCGGCCCGGCACGCCTGGATAATCTGAACTTCATACTTGAACAAATTTGCAAGCACATGAAGCCGGGCAGTCAGAGCAAACCCAGGGTCTCGCCTGTGGTGCGGTGCAAGGGCACCGACTTCTATCACGGCGCGCTCGACATCGACGGCAAGCCGGGAGCCTTCATATATTTTGATGACGCCGGGGTCGGCATGGCGGCGCTTATCGTCCACGGCATAACAACCGAGTTCTGCCGCTTCACCGCCACCGTCGTCCAAAGCCCGCACTGCTTCGCACCCATGCCGGCCGATAAGCCGGCGGTGCATTAGCAGTTGTCATAGGCTAGTCCAGACAGATGCCCAGATATGCCAGGATTTGTCTCAAGAAGACGGCTGATTTCTTGGGGCAAATTGACACTGAATAGAGGTTGCGTGCATGGTAGCCCTTACGTTGAGACCGGGCGCTTGTTCGAGGTATGCTCTTCTTTGAACTTATGTTACAAGAATTATCATGAAAGATATCGCTGCTTCGGACCTCAAAACTATCTTGCATTCCAAGCGGGCAAATATCTACTACTTGGAACATTGCCGAGTTCTAGTCAACGGGGGGAGGGTTGAATATGTTACTGATGCGGGTAAGCGCTCCTTGTATTGGAATATTCCCATCGCGAATACGACCAGCATCCTCTTAGGAACAGGTACTTCGATTACGCAGGCGGCCATGCGTGAGTTGGCGAAATCTGGAGTGCTGGTGGGTTTCTGTGGTGGCGGAGGAACGCCTTTATTTTCGGCAAATGAAGTGGATGTCGAGGTCGCATGGCTCAATCCGCAAAGTGAATATCGTCCCACGGAGTATTTGCAGGCGTGGGTCCGCTTCTGGTTTTCCGACGACCTCAGGCTGATAGCCGCTAAGGCCATCCAGAAGCATCGAACACTGCGCTTGCGGGAAACCTGGCGTCTATCTCATTGGCGTGAATTTGGTTTTGATGTTGATCGGGGTCGACTTGACCAGATGCTTGACCGTACCCTGATACAGATCGAGCGGGCAGATGATTTGACTGCGTTGTTTACCGAGGAGGCGCGTCTTACCAAAAGCTTGTTCAAGCTTGCAGTCGATACGGTGGGGTATGGCGAGTTCACGCGCGCTAAGCGTGGGTCGGGTACGGACCCCGCAAATCGCTTTCTGGACCACGGGAATTATTTGGCCTATGGCTTGGGAGCCACTGCCTGCTGGGTATTAGGGCTGCCGCACGGGCTGGCAGTGTTGCATGGCAAGACTAGGCGGGGCGGACTCGTATTCGACGTTGCAGATTTAATCAAGGATGCCTGCATTCTGCCGCAGGCTTTCGTATCGGCTATGCGTGGCGATGATGAACAGCAGTTCAGACGGCAGTGCATAGAGATATTGACCCGCACCGAATCTCTAGACTTTATGATCGATGCGGTCAAGGACGTCGCGCTAACCACCGCTCGGTTGGCGGAACAGGGAGTGAAAGAGGGTGGCGCCGCGTGAATGTGCTTCTGATCTCGCAGTGTAGTAAGAGGGCGCTCGTAGAGACTCGCCGTATTCTTGATCAATTTGCCGAGCGGCGGGGCGAACGAACCTGGCAGACGGCAATAACATTGGCTGGGCTGGATACCTTGCGTAAATTGCTGCGTCGAACCGCGCGTAAAAATACGGCCGTGGCTTGTCATTGGATTCATGCCAAAAATCACACTGAACTTTTGTGGATCGTGGGCGATACCCGTCAGTTCAATACAGAAGCTGCGGTTCCTACCAACACAACTACGCGTGATGTGCTGCGGCGTAATGACGAGAATGACTGGCACCGTCTACGGCTGATGCGGCAGTTGGCTGCGTTGGCGGCGTTACTGCACGATATGGGCAAGGCCTGTGAAGCATTCCAGTTGCGTTTGCGGCCTGGCGCGCCAAAAGAGAAGAACCGCTATCGTCATGAGTGGATTTCGGTGCGCTTATTTCAAGCTTTTGTGGGGCGGGACGATGATGTTGGCTGGCTACGGCGTTTGGCTAATGCCGCTCAGCACGAGGGCGAGGACACTGATTTCGAAGCTTTTTGGCTGGACTTCGGTAGTGGGCGCCTGTGGCGAGATGGTATGGATCCAGATGCCGTGCAGCATGCGCCGTTCGGTGCAGGGGCGAACAGCCTTCCTCCGTTGGCGCAAGCGGTGGCCTGGCTGGTGCTGACCCACCATCGCCTGCCTACTTTGCCACGTAGTGCTACGGAAACGGCCTCGTCGCAGCTTTGGCACGGCAGAATAATACGCAGTGTCAGTGGGGCGGAGCTCTCAAACGTAATGAGCAGGATCACGGCTGACTGGAATGAGCCGTGGGAAACAAAGCACGAGCCCGATAAAGCCCAGTCGTATTGGTCTTTTCCAGCCGGGCTTCCCGTACGTACGCCATTGTGGCGCAAGCGGTCGGCTCGCATTGCCCGGAGCATGCTTCAAGATCTGCCAATGGCGGCAGACAGCTTGTCGGACCCGTTTGTTATGCATTTATCCCGGTTGATATTGATGCTGGGGGACCATTATTACTCCAGTCTCACAGAAGAGACGCACCGGGTGATCGGCATTCCTGATTACCCGCTGTTTGCGAATACCGACCGTGCCACGGGAGCCTGCTTGCAACGACTTGATGAACATCTTCTGGGGGTCGAGCGGCACGCAGGACAACTTACGCATGGGTTGCCAAGCTTGGCTAGCCAGTTGTCGCATCTGATCGGGCATCGCGGCTTGAAACGGCGCAGCAGCAACCCGTTGTTCCAATGGCAGGATAAGGCGGTGGATCTGGCCGTTGGTGTACGGCGACGGGCTCAGGATCATGGGGCTTTTATTGTCAACATGGCCTCGACCGGTTGCGGAAAGACCCTAGGCAATGCCAGGATCATGAATGCGCTGGCGGATCCACAGCGCGGCTTGCGTTGTGCATTTGCCATTGGCTTGCGTACATTGACTTTGCAGACTGGTCGTAGTTTCCAGTGCGATCTTGATCTGGGTGATGACGAGCTGGCGATCCAAGTCGGTGGGGCGGCAAGCCGAGAACTATTCGAATACTATGAACAACTGGCCGAGCGTAGTGGCTCTGCTTCCCGGCAGGCGCTGGTCGATGAGTCTACTCATGTGGTGTTCGAGGGTAACGATCAGCATTCTGTGCTCCAGCAACTGGGGAATGACGGGCAAGCACGAAAGCTCCTTGCAGCACCGCTCTTGGTGTGTACAGTGGATCATCTCACACCCGCCACTGAGAGCTTGCGTGGAGGCCGGCAGATCGCCCCGATGTTGCGGCTGTTGACTGGCGACCTTGTACTTGATGAGCCCGACGACTTTGACCTAGCTGATCTTCCGGCGCTTACCCGTCTAGTATATTGGGCAGGCTTGCTAGGATCGCGTGTGTTGTTATCTTCCGCTACCTTGCCGCCCGCCCTGGTGGAAGGCTTGTTCATGGCTTACAGAGAAGGGCGCGTGTGTTATCAGAAGAACCGGGGCCAGCGCCCGGGCGAGCTGCCGCATATCTGCAGCTTGTGGGTTGATGAGTTTTCTCAAGCACACGCCGATTGTGCTGGCCAGGATGAGTTTCGCCAACAACATCAGGCGTTTGTCGAGCGGCGGGTCAGCAAGCTGGGCAAGCAAGCAGCGCGTCGACGAATGAGTTTGCTGCCATTGCCGGCGGGCTTTCAGACCTTCGATAAAATTGAACGCCGCCGACAGTTTGCTTTGACATTGAGGGATGCCGCGCTGCAGCTGCACTCACACCATCACTGTATTGACCCCCAGAGTGGCAAGCGGGTCAGCTTTGGTCTACTGCGCATGGCTAATATCGACCCTCTCTTTGATGTGGCATTGGCATTTTTTCGGAATGGCGCGCCGTCGGGAGCAATCATCCATCTGTGCGTGTATCACTCGCAGTTCCCTCTGTTTCTGCGCTCCGCTATTGAACATCGTTTGGATACCGTTTTGAATCGCCGTAATGAGATGGCGGTATTCGATCTGCCTGATGTTCGACGAGCAATCGATGGGCACGTTGCCGAGGACCAATTGTTTGTTGTATTGGGATCGCCGGTTACCGAAGTTGGTCGTGACCATGATTATGACTGGGCTGTGGTTGAGCCTTCTTCTATGCGTTCGCTCATCCAGTTGGCGGGTCGAGTGTCGCGCCATCGTCCGAATCGGATTGCAACTGCGTGCAATGTGCTGGTGTGCGACAGCAATCTGCGTCATTTTGAACAGCCCGGAAAGCCGGCATTTCTTCGTCCGGGCTTCGAGAGTAAGGGGGTTACCCTACATTCGCACCGCTTGATGGATTTGTTGGCGCCTTGGCTGGATGAGCAGCAGCAGATGGTGGTTGATGCTCGTCCGCGCATTTTGCCTCGCCCGGTGAATATCCGGCAACCGAATGGCACTCTGGTGGATCTGGAACATACCAGGTTGGAGAATATGATGTTGCCTTCTAGACGGCCCGTCGCGCCGGTGCATCGCAATCGACTGGACAAGGTGATGCCCGAGCCCTCGATGTCTACGGAGTTGAACGCCAGTAGTTGCTTACGGGAAGCGGCACACTTGACGGGCTTTTTGCAACAGGCCCAGCCTTTTCGAGACGATGCTCAACCTAGGGTGGAGGTCGTGCTAAAGCCGAATGAGGATGACGATGATTATGCTTTGTATAGAGTGGCGTCAGGCAACCGGAAATGGCAGGAACTTTATGTGCGCGTGGAAAATAGTCTGAATCATAGGGTTCCCGATAAGGCGGTGCGTGATGGCGACCGAGTCGTCCCATGGGTAGTAGAGCAGGATGTCGTTGCGTCCATTGAAAGCCAGGCAGAAGACATGGGCCTAGACCCTGCGCGTTTTGCTATCTCATTCGCGCGGGTATCTTTAGCGGAAAGTGCCCACGGTTGGCGTTGGCATCCAGTTCTGGGGTTTTCGCGGAAAGAATGACGTATTTAGGCGGAGGCGGGTTCGTTTTGCAACGGCTCAAGCAGGGGTGCGTGCGACACAGTGTTGAGTTCCGCCGTACGCATATTGAACTAACTTTGCAAATTGAGCCAGAGTTGCGCATCGCCGCCAAAGTAGCCGCTTAGTCACGAGGTTGTATCGACTGTGCCCCTATGCCGTTCGAGCAGAATATCGCTGATGCGGCTAGCCATCACTTGCTGAGGTGGGCTGTAAATGGCAGTCTGGTAAACTGCCTGTTCGGCAGGAATGTAATAAAATATCTTAAAATTAAACAAAAAATTTTATAAGCTGTTTGTGCAACAGATATAGAGACTAACAATTTGATATATTAAAATAAAACATAAAATGGATGTGAATTTAGTTGTTGCGTGATGTAGCTCTGAGGGTGATGGAAAATGTCTGAATCCAGGTCAATACAGCAACAAATGCAAACCAAGATTGCAGCCTTCCTGCAAGAGAGGTTGCAAGGCAGGCTTGACAAGCTTCCGCCAGATGCGCCAGCAAGGATGGATTTGATTGCCCAGTTTCAGCCTGCTGCTTGGTTGGAAGATGCAGCTCGGCGGGTAGGCCAAATACAGGCTGTCACGCATTCGCTCAAGCCAATTCACCCTGATGCGCGAGGCTCTAATCTCTATGTCGATCCCGCATCGCTTCCGTCCCTGTCGTATGTCGGAAGCCATGTGCTTCGTGAGCACTTTACCAGCGACGTGGTCGGTAATGCGGCGGCTCTCGATGTATACAAGTTCCTCACGCTGGAAATGGAAGGTCGCAGCATTCTCGATTGGCTATTGGCGGATGAGCCCTCTGCTGTTGCCGCGCTCAGTGATAACCCCGAAACAGCCAGGGCGTGGCAGGCTGCTTTCGTGGGGTTGACTCAGGAGCGTCAAGGTGTAGCAGCTTCTCATGTGCGTGCCAAGCAAATGTATTGGCTGGTGGGTGGTGACGCGACCAATGACTCAGAGTTTCATCTATTGGCACCGTTATTTGCCACCTCATTGGCGCATGCCGTGCACGGCGTGATCCAGGAAGACCGTTTTGGCGAGGCGAATAAGGCGGCGCGGTCGGCGCGGCGGGCCGGTGAGATGCATGATGGAGTCTTGCGTGAGTACCGAGATCTGGCCATGCAGCGTTTTGGGGGGACTAAACCCCAAAACATTTCCCAATTGAATAGTGAGCGTGGTGGCGTCAATTATCTATTGGCATCTCTTCCACCTATATGGAAGCAGCGTAATATACGGCAGCCCTGGGGGCTGACGTCGGTTATCGACCAGATGCTGTTTCAATATCAGAGCGTGCGTTCTGTGCTGCGGGAAATGCTGGCTTTTCTCTTGAGCGATCCGCCATCCAATGCTGTGACTCGCAATCGGCGGGATGAATACGTTGATCAGTTGATTGATGAGTTAGTGAGCCTTGGGACGGTAATACAGCAGACTTGGCCGGCAGGGTGGTCAGCCGATGTGCGATGCGAAATCGTAATGGAAGAAAGATTATGGTTGGATCCGGGAAGGGCCGAGAGCGACGAGAAATTCCTGGCTGAGTGGCAGAAGATGGCTTGGCCTGCTCAGATTGGGCATCGTTTTGGTAATTGGCTCAATGCACGTCTGCAAGACCATCTGCCGGTCGGTGAGGTCGAGCACCGACATTGGAAAACAGAGTTGCTGATTGATGAGTCCGAAGATGGGTGGGCACGTCGGCTGCACAAATTACGTGGCAGGTTTGATGCTCTCCACGCTACTGCGGGCCATACGGGGAGGATATCGTAATGACGGTAGAGGATAAGGCCCAAGGTTTTCTGGTTCTTCCTCGTCTACAGATCCAGAATGCCAATGCAATCTCTAGTCCGTTGACTCATGGATTTCCTGCCATGACCGCATTTCTGGGGCTGATGTGGGCCTTGGATCGCAAACTGGCGGCAGCGAACATCCCCTTGGTACCGACGAAAGTGGGCGTGATTTGTCACGACTATGAAGAGCAAGTGCAGGATGGTTACGTCAAGACCTTTCGCCTGACGCGCAATCCGGTGGATAAAGATGGTAGTACCGCAGGCATCGTGGAAGAAGGTCGTATCCATTTGGACGTGACATTGGTGTTTCAGATGGCAGGGGGTAGCCCTGAGGACAAGGACAATCTGATTTTTCATGGCGATGATACGCGGCGCCGTGAGTTGGCGTGGCAGGTGCGCGACACGCTGGATACGATGCGCGTGGCCGGGGGGACTGTCTTGCCCGCAGTTCCACAGCCAGGAAGGCGAATTACGCCGCAGTTGATCGCATGGCCTGATGACACTGATGCGCAAGACCGAGCGTTTCGTAGATTAAGGCGTGCCTGGCTGCCCGGCTTCTCATTGGTAAGTCGTGATGACCTGCTCTTGCAGCATTTTCAGAAGTTACATGCGAGTGATGTGAACGCCACAGTACTGGATGCCTGGTTAGACCTCGCCCGATTTAATTATCGTAGCCATCAGGGTGATAGCCGTGATTCAGTAGTTTGGAAGCATGACAGGCCACGAGGTTCCGGTTGGATAGTGCCAATCTCCGTCGGCTATTCCGCGTTGTCTTCCCTGTACGAGGGGGGGCAGGTTCTTAATGCCAGGGATAACCGAACGCCGTTTAGGTTCGTAGAAAGCGTGTATTCGATGGGGCAGTGGATTAGTCCTCATCGATTGAGCTGCATTCAGGATTTGCTCTGGGAAGGAAAAACACTGCAGGATCAAGGGCTTTATCTGTGTCGGAATGGGTACGTACCACCGTCAAACGACGAGCCACTTGATTCGCTTGTTGCTATGCCGGCCAGCTATTGACTGATTTAAGCCTTGAGCTTCCATCCAAACTTGGAAAGAGGAGTTTCCATGTCATTGAAAACCGCTTCCGTTCTTGCCTTTGAACGCAAACTTGATCCTTCTGATGCTTTATTTCACTCGGGTAATTGGGACGATCAGGGCAATGCCGTTAACTGGCCGATTATCCCTATTCAAGAAAAATCCGTGCGCGGCACAATTTCAAACCGTTTGAAAGCTAAGGATCAGGATCCAGCAAAGCTAGATGCCGCTATCGAGAATCCAAATTTGCAGACCGTAGATATTGCTATGCTCCCTGCAGATGCCGATACGCTTAAGGTTAGTTTTACTTTGCGTGTGTTGCCCGGTGCGGGCAAGCCATCAGCCTGCAACAATTATGAGTATGAGGCCAAACTTTTGCAGTCCGTCCATGGTTACGTTGCCACCCACGGTTTTGGTGAGTTAGCCCGTCGTTATGCCCATAATCTTGCCAACGGCCGCTTCCTATGGCGCAATCGGATCGGTGCCGAACAGGTCAGAGTGGTTGTGTCGTTGCTTGAACAGGGCATGCCTACTAAAAGCTGGACTTTTGATGCGTTGCATTTGAGTATGCGGAACTTCGATGCAGGCAGTGCACAGGCTGACCTCCATGCTGTGGCTGCCTTGATCGCAGACGGGCTGACCGGCAAGCGCCACGTGTTACTTCATATAAATGCATTCGCAAGAATAGGGGGTGGACAAGAGGTATTTCCTTCTCAAGAACTTATTCTCGAACGTGGCCGTGGTGACAAGAGCAAGACGTTGTATAAGGTGGGGGACGTTGCTGCTATCCACTCACAGAAGTTGGGAAACGCGATTCGTACTGTAGACGACTGGTATCCAGGCGCAGCGGATTTGGGCCCTATTGCAGTTGAACCCTATGGTTCAGTAACAACTCAAGGGAAGGCATATCGGCAACCTAAGGAAAAGCAGGATTTTTACAACCTGCTTGATGGCTGGCTACTCAAGGATAAAGTTCCCGCTGTCGAGCAGCAGCACTTTGTCATGGCCGTGTTGGTCCGTGGAGGCGTATTTGGTGATGCGGGGAAGTAAATCGAATGACAACACATTTCATCGACATTTGTTTATTGCCTGACCCTGAGTTTGGACAGCCGTTGCTGCTTGGTGCCTTATATGCCAAGTTGCATCGTGCTTTGGTGACGATGAATTCTAGTGACATCGGGATCAGTTTCCCTGGCTATTGTTTACGGCCTCGGGGATTGGGGGCTGTGTTTCGGCTGCATAGTGAAGAAGCAGCATTGCAGCGTTTGATGGCAACAGAATGGATGCATGGCATGCGCGATCACACTAATACCAGAGAAATTCTGCCTATACCAAGCATCACCGAGCATCGCCAATTGTTACGTCGTCAGTTTAAGACTAGTGCCGAACGCATGCGTCGCCGACGTATGCGCCGTAAGGGAGAAACTCCTGAACAGGCGTTAATTGCCATTCCTGATGAGGTAGAGCGTCAGCCTACTTTACCGTTTGTTCAGTTGCGTAGTCAGAGCACAGGGCAAACCTTTTGCATTTTTTTGGAGTTGGCTGAGTCGCTGGCTGAGCCTAGGCGGGGTGTCTTCAATAGCTATGGTTTAAGTACGACAGCGACGCTTCCCTGGTTTTAACCCTTTTTTCTGGATAATAAAAAACTCTTTTCGTATCAATTGTTTAGGAAGTTCTGGCTTTTTTGGGTCCATATCATTCTTAAGCTTAAGTTCTTTAAAAATCAAGTTCTTACTATGCTTTTGCTCTAGCTCGCTGCCGCATAGGCAGCTTAGAAATTCGCCGCGCTCCGTTTCGGATAGCTCGTCCAGCTCGCTGCCGCATAGGCAGCTTAGAAACTGAGTCATTCGTGAAAGGGACGTTCGCAGGCGCTCGCTGCCGCATAGGCAGCTTAGAAATTATGACGTATGGGCGAGACAGGATTATCTGCGCTCGCTGCCGCATAGGCAGCTTAGAAAATCAAGTACCTGTGGCGCTGGAAGCAAAAGAACGCTCGCTGCCGCATAGGCAGCTTAGAAATGTATGGCGCGTTGCTTGAGTCGGCTCCGTACGCTCGCTGCCGCATAGGCAGCTTAGAAAGGAAGCGGCATGGCGGCAAGATCGATGTGTTCGCTCGCTGCCGCATAGGCAGCTTAGAAAGTATCGATGATGATTAAGCGTGGAATCTGCCCGCTCGCTGCCGCATAGGCAGCTTAGAAAGAGCGCCGCCCATGCGTGAGAAGAAACGCCGTGCTCGCTGCCGCATAGGCAGCTTAGAAATTCAAGCATGCGAATACCCGAGTACACGCCCTGCTCGCTGCCGCATAGGCAGCTTAGAAATTAAAGCAGGCCGAAGCCGAACACGAAGCCAGGCTCGCTGCCGCATAGGCAGCTTAGAAATTGCTATGCTCCGACCCGTTCCCAATCGCCCCGCTCGCTGCCGCATAGGCAGCTTAGAAATATCTCACACTTACAAGCCCTTTGCGTCTTAGGCTCGCTGCCGCATAGGCAGCTTAGAAAGAAGAGATAGCACGGCAATACGTGGCAGAGCAGCTCGCTGCCGCATAGGCAGCTTAGAAATTGATTTCCTCAGCCTTGACTGTGGCCTCGGCGCTCGCTGCCGCATAGGCAGCTTAGAAATTCCAGCCCAAAAGCGCAGCAGTGTTGTATTTGCTCGCTGCCGCATAGGCAGCTTAGAAAATCAGGCAACGGCCCAAAATCGTAGAGCACATGCTCGCTGCCGCATAGGCAGCTTAGAAATTTGCCCGAGCCACTGAAAGATCAACGGTGCTGCTCGCTGCCGCATAGGCAGCTTAGAAAAAAAAGCTGGCGACCTTGGGCCATTCACGGTCGCTCGCTGCCGCATAGGCAGCTTAGAAAGACAAGGACAAGCAGCGCTTTCCCAAGGCATGGCTCGCTGCCGCATAGGCAGCTTAGAAAATTGAGGCCCGCTCGCGAAAGCTGGCGGACAAGCTCGCTGCCGCATAGGCAGCTTAGAAATTTTGAAAGCCCCGATCCCTTTATCCCCACAGGCTCGCTGCCGCATAGGCAGCTTAGAAAACGCCCGCCGCATTGAGGGGAAGGGGAATGATGCTCGCTGCCGCATAGGCAGCTTAGAAAATCATCGTTACTGGCGAACCATGCACGCTTTAGCTCGCTGCCGCATAGGCAGCTTAGAAAACTTGGCCGCGCACGCAAATACGGTCAAGTTTGCTCGCTGCCGCATAGGCAGCTTAGAAAGGCTGGAATGACTGCTACGCCGCCATCGAAGCGCTCGCTGCCGCA